>CALCCV010000204.1 GCA_937900305.1 uncultured Pseudobdellovibrionaceae bacterium
CTTATAAAATGATATTGGGTGTTTTTGCCTTTCCCGTATATCAAAATGAGATTTTTCATAACCGCCCAATTCAGGATTTTAAGAGCCTTCGTCGATTTGCAACCGAGAATTTTCATCGCATCTTGAATTGAGAATGATTCGGTTTTAATGGTATTTCGCAATCGTTCCCACTCGACAGATTCAAGCGAATCAACGTGCCCCCGTCCTTGCCAGCGAATCAACACGCCTGTGTTCAGAATTGGAGATAAAGCGTAAGAGTGTTTTTTTTCAGTGACGGTAAGGCCTAAATTATTCTTGGTTATCCACGCTCGAGTTCGAAACAACAGATTGTGTAGACGATTTGAAGCGATTTCGTGATTGTAGTAGGGTGTTGGAGCTATTGCGAGAGCGATGCTTCCCAATGGAAAGGGTCGATAGAAATCACCGCTCATGTGCAACAGCAGTCGATGAATATTAGAGCCAATTCGCGCGGCACCTTTAGAGTTAAAAAGTTTCGGATCTAAAAGATCAATGAGATTTTTCTGTGAACTTGCATCTGTGCCCCAAATATATTGTACTGGCAGTTTTTCTTTCAGACTTGGATTGAGACGCAAAATATTTTTTCGGTAGGATTCGAACGGAGTTCCAAAATATACTTTGGTGAGCAATTCAAAGTTTTCAGAGCTAGTTCCTTCATAGAGATCACAGTCTCGCAGAGTGTCCCAGTCGCTTAGTTCGAGAGCCATTCCTCGAAGAATTGCGAAGTCTTGATTCCATTGTGTCCCCGGAAACTGTTTAGCCTTTAGAAATGTCTGCCATTTTTTCAGCCAAAGTGAATGACGGGTCGAGCTTTCTGTTAAAAACTCCGCACCAGAAGAAAAATACTTTTGCGCCTCGACGAGATCACCAAGCGCGAAGCAAGCTTTCCCCAAAAGCTCATGGATGTTTGACATGATCAGCGATTGATCTTGAGGTTGCTTCGCTTCGGCAAGTGGAAGCAATAGTTGTCTCGCCGTTACTTCTTGCTGGCAGACCAAATAGGCAGAAGCTAAATTAATTTTCGCGACTGTTTCTTGATATGGTCCAAGAATTTTCATGTCGAGAAGTTCTAATAGAAATGGAATCCCGAGGTGATGTTCCCATCGACGAAAGTGCCCGATGGCTCGATACAGTCGCGATTCCGGCGCCTGGTTTTGCGCTTCTTTAAGAAGACGATCCGCTTCGTCCAGCGCTCCCAATTGAATGAGCGTCGCTGCATATTCGGCTTTCTCGTTAGCTGCCGGAGGTGCAATGGCAGTTCGGGAATTTTGATGAATAATCGGCCTCAGCGCTTTTGCTGATCGTGCTAACAAACCAACGCGTCGGGTGAGGTTCGCATAGATTGACAGCTCTTCGCGAGGGAGCAATCGTGGTTTGATTTGCAGAAGTTGAAAGCGCGCATTGGAGAACTTTCCGATTCGAATAAGTCTTTCAATTTGTGACAAATCTGTAGACATAGTTACTTTTCGGTAAAGCGCATCAGCATTTCAACTCGATCGGAAGTTTGCGATTCTGTCTCATTTTGAAATAGTTGAGTCCTGTTTCCCAAATCAGGACGAACGCTCGCGTTTTCAAAGTGGACGGCCTCAGGGTAGTGCCTTATCCTAGAGAAGGTAGGA
>CALCCV010000205.1 GCA_937900305.1 uncultured Pseudobdellovibrionaceae bacterium
CCATGATCTCTTGGCTCTGTGGGCTCACGTCATTCCCTTTGAAGGAACGTAAACGCAAGAAAAGATCTGGCGCATAGGATTGCTGTTTGAGATCCTCTTGAGCCTTAAGCGATATCACCTCAAGTTCTTTTAATTCAACAGCACCACGCTTTAAAGTAGCGACATCGAGTGATGGCAGCTGAGGTTCAACTGGGACAAGATTTGCAACATCAAGTGACGGTGCGTGAACTTTAAGAGAGTTTCGCTTTTCAACCAAGCTCGCTTCTGCCGCTAAAACCTCGTTTTCGACCATATCTCGCTCGAGTTCGACTTCCAGCAAATGGACTTGCGCCGTATTTTCAGAGCGAGTTGCAGATCGTGTAATCGCGGCGTGGTGCTTCAACCAATGGTTTTTATCTCTTAAAATTTTTAATCTTTCAGTCGCAACCCAAAATTCGATATATGCATATCGAGCTTCATTCAAGATAAGAATTTTTTGATAAGCTCTATTTGCCTTCTGATTTTCTAGCTCAATGTTTCGAACTCTTTTGTCCTGCGCAATTTTGGTTGGAAACGGAAGTTCTTGGGAAATTTCATAACCATCCTGCCGAGAGTTACCTTCGCTCATTTGCATGAGTCCAACCATTGGAGGACTGATTCGAATTCCGCTAGCTCTTGCCTGAGCTGCGGCAACATTCGCGTCTTCGACGATCAGGTCGGGGCTTTCTCTTTGAACTGCGCTTAGATACGCCTCCAATGAATAGCCATCGGATTGCGCGAAAGCATGTACGTGGATCAGAATGAGAAATGTACCTAACCAAGGAAGATGTTCTTTCATATTCATAAATACGATCCAAAACTCGAGTTTGTGACAACTGTTTCTAATTTATCGAAATCATTTGGATTTTGACAATATTTTTTCAGACTGTCACAATTTACCTGATCGGATCGTATTTACTTAAGAAGGATGAATGCACGAGCATTTAAGAGCAAAGTCAGACGAGGAACTTATGGAGGCCTACCAAATGGGCTCGACACCGGCTTTTGAAATGATTTTTGAACGCCACTCTTCCAGGATTATGGCCTTTCTTTCTAAAAGAATGGTTCAGAAAGGCTCGCCCGAGGATACCTTACAAGAAGTCTTCCTGAAGCTTCATCGGTCGAAACATCTTTATGAAAAAAATCTTCCCTTTCTACCGTGGCTATTTTCAATCACGAGATCGGTGATGCTAGATTCGCTCAAGAAGCGAAACCTAGAAGACGCTGTTGAGCTTGAGGAACTAGACCGACTGGAAGCAAAAATTCCCGAGAGTGATTTAAGCCAGTCGCCTGATGAAATATTGAAGCTGCTGCCAGAGGCCCAAAGAAATGTCGTCACCATGAGAGTGCTCCATGAGCAAACGTTTGAGGAGATTGCTTCGAAACTATCGACCTCGCCTGAAAATGCACGACAGATTTTCAGCCGAGGAATCAAAAAAATGCGAACCGCTTTTGCAAGGAAGGAGGATAAAGATGGATCCAAATGAAAAAGAAAAATGGCTTATGGAATTTTCTGAGTTTTCCAATATCCGTTCAGATGAATCTCAAGTTCCGCCCGGACTTTTCAAAAAGTTGAAAAAAAGATTGTTTCCAAATCCCTGGATGGTTTTTGGAAAAATCGCTGGTATTCACGCGGTCGTCGGTTATTTGTCACTAGCCGTCTGCACTCAGTTTGGCTTGAACCCATTTGAGACCAATCAATCTTTGACCAACTGGTTTATGAAAATTGCGGGTCATAATTTTTGTATGCTTCTCTGTGGCTTGTTTTTTATGGCAACAACTTACGGACTTTCGAATCTATTTTTGAATCTCGAGGAGCTCGAAGCCATCCGTCGTTTCGAGTGGTTGCAAACCGCGATCATGGGACTGGTTTCGCTGGCCGCATTCTATTTCTTTGGTGCCGAGCTAGTAGGAACATTTGTCATACTTTGGGCAATCGGCGCGCTAATCGGTGGAATTTTATCCATAGAAGGCAGTTACAAACTCCGAAGATTATTTACTGTGTAGTTGAAAGGCTAAAATAGTTTAGATTAGTCGATACTTCTCTTGTTTTTTGACGATTCACTTGCAATCTCTGAACTTAATGCTCAACGCAAGGTAAGGTAGCAGTCGCAGCTTTCAGGAGGATTTATGAATATGTCAAAAATAAATAGTATGCTCGGAGCTGTCATTTTCTTTTCGTTAGCCGTACCCTTCACTGTCTTCGCTCAGCACGAGACTGGTGGCGACCATCAGATGAATATGCAAACCAACTTGGACGATGCCCAGTTCTTGGATCATATGAGCATGCACCACCAACAAGCTGTAGACATGGCGAAGATGGCTATCGAAAAGTCGCAAAATCCAAAAATCAAATCTCTGAGCCAAAAAGTAATCGCTGACCAAACAAAAGAGATTGAGCAAATGAAAACCTGGAGACAAAAGTGGTTTAGCTCAACTCCTCAGACCACGATGAATATGGGCGACAGTTCCATGGGTGGACTTCAATCTGCGACAGGCAAGGAGTTTGATCAGTGGTATCTCGATATGATGTCGAAGCATCATGAAGATGGCATCAAGATGGCGAAATCCGCAAACCTCAAAAAACCTGAGGTCAAAAAGCTCGCGACTAATATCGTCCAGAAGCAGGCTAAAGAGATTAAGGAGATGTCCGATCTGAAGACGAAACTCTAACCTCAATCATAGTGACATGGCCTAAATTTAATTTCTTGGTCTTGAATCATCCAGTTTTTGAATTAGACAAGATTTCTTCTAGGTCCTTTGCGGCAAGAATTTCCACTAGATTTAATTCGTTCACGATCTTGCGAAAATCCGAGAGTTGCAATGATCCTGAATTTCCTATGCGTTTAATGAGTTGGGTGCTGTAATACGTCGACCCAAAAATATTTTGGTTTTGAGTTAGACCGCGAGCTATTCGTTCAATCTGACTTTTTGATAGTTCTGGTACGAACTCGCAAAGCACGTGGCCCCTATCACGAGTCTCGCCGTAGGATTTTGAGTCCAAATAAAGATCAATCAACTTTTCGAGAATTGGATTGTCTTTGTATTCTCTGTAAATTTCAGTAAGCACCTCAATAGGTAGATAGCCTATCTCAGATCTAATTACGTTTTCCATATCTGACTGCGAAAATAGCGAAACAATAAAAAGCTGACTTTTAGATTGGTTGCGACAGACGCTCTCCAGTTTGCTCAAGACTTTACTTTGCACGCTAGTAGGAATCCACGAAAGCAAATCAGGATTTCGAGCCAGCAATGAGAAAATTCGAGATAGCTTTCCTTCATCAATTGCTCTCTGAAAAATTTGCCCCGTATCCGATTCAATGATTTTTATAACTGATTTTCTTTGTACTTTGGATACTAAGTCCAGGCGACGCGCCCACACATCGGTATGTTCAGGGTCATCAAGAAAGATGTTTTTTAAAAAGTGCTTCACGAGATCTTTCAGCAGAGCCTCCCTTGGATGGCTCAGTGCTGAAGATTTTAGCCGTTCAACTGCAGCTTCGTCATCTTTTGGAAACCCTTTCGAAGCAAAAACTTCAAGCAAGGATTCCAATACAGACTTTCCATATTTAGGCGGGAAACGAAGAAAGTATCGAAAAGCGTTGCCAATATGTGCTCTGGTAGATTCTGCGGAAGGAGAATAAGGTGCATCTTCCATATTGACGCTTGGATGTACGCATCGATTTCGATCCTCCTTAATTCTGCTAAGATCTTTAACCTCTTGCGCTGAAATGAATTGAAATTCAGCATATGCGGAAGTTAAGACTTCACGCTCGAACTCCAGCAGCTTGCTCATCTGATTTGCATCTCGCCACTTCCTAAACTGCTCCATTTTTGATTTCGCAAGTCCGTCACCAGAGCTTTCTAATTCCTCAAGTTTTTCGATAAAGTCCGACACGATGGCTAACCAAACCGACGAAATTGCAGCACGGTAAGCTCCTACTTTGTAACAAAGTATTGCCTCACTTAGAAATATCTTAGCAGATCTGGAGTGGCACTTACCTGCCAATTCATCCAAATCTAAAACCGGAGACTCCATATGTGCCCCTCTCACAAATCTCAGATCGGTAGAACCGGAGCTTAGATAAAGCACTGATGACAATCCGAAAAAGTCGTAGCCGAACGATACAAACTTCAACTCAATTCGAGACACTCTTAAAAGACCACCCACCGAACCAAGAATAGACTTATTTGGGATATACCCAGCCGCGCGGATAGTATTTTAGACAAAGTCGTAGACTCATTGTGCACGTAGGTGCTG
>CALCCV010000206.1 GCA_937900305.1 uncultured Pseudobdellovibrionaceae bacterium
TGATTTCTAGGCCCAGATGATTGAATGCTTCTCGGTTTTCAATGGGCTTTTGCAACGCAAGGCTGCGTCGAACGAGCGCCTTTGTGCGAGCTAAAAAAATCGTCGGGGCAAAAGGCTTTTGTAAATAGTCGTCGGCACCAGCTTCAAGCCCAGCGACAATGTTTTCGGGCTCGGCCTTGGCGGTCACCATCAAGACAGAGAGCAAAGGGTGCTCGCTGCGCAAGTGGCGAATCAAATCAATGCCACTCATTCCGGGCAGCATCCAGTCGACCACGAGCAAATTGAAATTTTGTTTGCGCATTTCCGCCAGACCGCCTTCGCTCGAAGACGCCTCGGTGACGCGGTAACCTTGACGAAGAAGATGAAGAGCCATGAGCTCACGAATTTCTTGTTCGTCTTCAATCACCAGCACTCTAACCGAGCTGTTGACCAAATTTTCCTCCATGGCGGACATCTTGGCCACTGAAGGCAAAGATGACGTCTTCTGCGATGTTTGTAGCATGGTCGCCTAACCTTTCAAGATTGCGTGCAATCAGAATTAAATCTAGGGAAGCTTCGGTGTCCTGGGGATTGGCCTTGATGTGATCGATGAGTTTGTGAAAGATTTGATTTTTTAAATCGTCCACTTCATCGTCGGTCATCAGAATTTTTTTAGCAAGAGCGAGATCACCGCGCACGAACGAGTCGAGGGACTCTTTGACCATCTGGCGCACCAGTTCGGCCATTTTTTGAATTTGCTCGAGCTGCGGAACTGGTGTGCGAGTGAGGTAATCTTTACCAGTGTAGGCAATGTTCACGGATTGATCACCCATGCGTTCGAGATCGGTATTGATTTTCACAATCGAAAGAATCAAGCGCAAATCGCCTGCCACAGGGCCTTGGCGGGCGAGGAGGTGTATGCAAGCTTGGTCGACTTTCAGGTGGTCTTCATTGATTTTTTTTTCGATGGTGTGGACGGTGTTGAATTTGGCGGGATCGCGATTCATGAGAGCAGAGATCGCTTCGCCCAACGCTTTTTCAACAGAACCACCCATGACTAAAATCAGGCGTTTCAATTCTTCAAGCTGGCCGTCGATGATTCTGTCCACCATTCCTCCCTGTTAACGCAAATTTCATATTCCCACAAAATGGGATTTTGTTAAGATTTATTCAGACATTGAAAGGCAGAAAATGGAGTTTAAACGCCAGCGGCATCCATTGCGGCTGGCTCAGAGCTTGTCTGTGCAAACAATATGAGCGGCCGATGCGTTTGGAACAGATCACAGGTTGATCAGTTTGTCGCCCGTGATCGTGTAATAGAGAACCATATCATCCTCTTGCGTGGATTGAAGTGAGTGATCCTCGGAGCGTTGAGAATACGAATAAGCCAAACCCCACCGACCGTGACGCACTCGATTTTCGATGGTCAGGCCTCCGCCCATCACATCGAAGTTGCCTTCTCCGGTCCACGGTTTGAGAAAAAAGGCGCGAAGTCCCACGGACCAAGCGTCGAAGTGGGTTCGCAGCAAAGTCTCGCTCCACTGCCCGTTGGCGATTTGATTGGCCAGAGCCGGATGATCGATCTCGTCAGCCATGCCTTCGTTCAAGAGGCGTTGCCCCTCGTCTCGCAGGGTGCCTCCTTCCAACGACCAAAACCACTCCGGCGTTTGCAAGAGAAAGCGGAGCAGGGCTCGCTCGGAAGGGAGAAAATCCGTTTCGGGCTCTGTGAAAACTTGACGCGAGTAACCAAGCTGCATTTGAAAAATGTCTGAAAATGGAGTCTGCCAGAGCGCCAGAACCTCTTTGGAAAAATGCTGAACCTCTTCATTCAAGCGTTTGCCGGTGCCCATGTAAAACAACCAGCGACCTAAAAAGTCGGCGCTGTAGCGCAAAGCCAAGTCATTTTGCTGCAGATAACGATAGCGAAAAAGCAGCGGTAAACCTTCGCTGTGCAAGTAAGGTTGATCCCACTGACTTTCTAAATCTTCGAAGAACGGGTGCAACTGAAGGCCGATCTGAAATCGTTGCTCATCGCCAATCGGCAAGACAATGGCGAATTGGCGAAATCCGAGCTTGTAGGCCTCTGACAAACTGGGCCGGTTGTAACGAAGTTCAGTTAACAAAACTTGATTTTCATCCAAGCGCCAACGACCGAAGACCGAAATGTCGGCAAGATCCATCTCCAGACGCCCGCGGCGACCGGTGGGATATTGATAGGTCAGCAGATCCATCGTCGCTTCGGCCGAAAGTTCTAACTGCATCGGGTTCTGCGTCTGACTTGGAAGCTTCGAGTTTTCGATGGTGGAAAGCTCGGCCGCTGAGGGATCTGTCGAGGGGAGAGGAGCTGAATCTTCAGAAATGGATGTGGCGTCCGCCGGAATTTCAAATAGGCCTGGCGCAGCCTCTTCGCTGACGTTGGTTTGTGCTTTCGCAGTTAGTGAAGCGATGATTGTGACGAAAACACAAAGGGCGCAGATGAAGAGCGGTGTGAGGAGCGACGTGAAGCGAATTGAAAAATGACTCATGATTTTCATTGACACAAGATTGAAAAATTTTGTCAATCATCGGATGGCTCGACCGCATGCTCTGGCAGCAATTGATATGGGTTCCAACGCGATTCGCATGATTGTCGGCGAATTTTCAGATCATCGTCTTCATATTGTGCGGAAACTTCGCGCACCCATTCGCCTTGGGCACGATGTTTTTGCAACGGGAAAGATCACCGACGCGCTCACGAAGGATGTCATTAAGGCTCTGGCCAGTTTTCAAGAGGCCGCACAAGATCACAAGGTGAGTTGGTTGCGGGCCGTTGCGACGAGTGCTGTTCGTGAAGCTGCCAATCACGAACAGTTCGTAAAGACCGTCAAAAATGCGTTGAATCTGCAAATTGAATTGATCGACGGTCTTGAAGAGGCGCGCTTGATTCACCTGGGTGTTTCAAAAGTGATCGATCTCCACGGCAAAAAAGCAGTGTTGATCGACATTGGCGGCGGCAGCGTTGAGGTCACTCTGATTTCGGGAGAGAAAATTTTGGCTTCCCAAAGTTTTCCGCTGGGCACGGTTCGTATTCTTGAAGAGATGCAGCGACGCCAATTGCAAGAGTCTGAGATTGGCATTTTGATCGGCGACCTGATAGCTCCTTTGACTCGATTTTTGCACGAACATGTCGCTGGAGAGCGATTTGATTTCGGAGTGGGCACGGGAGGCAATTTGGAGTGCATGGCTGATTTGAAAGAGAGAGTTTTGAACAAACGCCCCTCTCATTACATCACCTTGGATGAACTTTTTGATTTGGCAACCCGCCTTCGCAAAATTTCGGTGTCGGATCGCATTTCCCAATTGAAGCTGCGGCCCGACCGCGCCGACGTGATTCTGCCGGCGATCTTGGTGGTCAAAGCGGTGCTTCGTCAAACGGACTCGCACCGAATTCTGCTGCCGAAGGTGGGCTTACGGGACGGGATCTTGTGGGGAATGATTCACGAGCGGTGGATTTAAGGCATTCCTGGGTCTCGGCGAAACACAACATCTCGCGACCGTGCCTGTGTTCGCGATTTGATCTTTATGGGCCTTCCCTAATGGAGCAACGTTAGCTATACAAGAGAACGTTGGCTATAAATGAG
>CALCCV010000207.1 GCA_937900305.1 uncultured Pseudobdellovibrionaceae bacterium
TGCCATCTTCTATAGCAGCGCGACTGCGCTCCATCAGTTTCATGTAGAAATGAAGATTGTGAATCGTGTTCAAGCGAGAGCCTAAAATTTCACCACTCAAAAAAAGATGCCGAAGATAGGCCTTCGAATAATTGATGCAAGTGTAGCAGTCGCACTCGGGATCCAGCGGGCTTTCGTCACTTCGATACTCCAGACGCTTGATGCTCACTTTGCCCGCCCAGGTGTAAAGCGTGCCATTGCGAGCCACTCGCGTCGGCATCACACAATCAAACATATCGACACCAGAATCTACGGCCAAAACTAAATCGAGCGGCGTTCCCACGCCCATCAGGTAACGGGGTTTATCGACTGGCATTTGCGGCACAATTTTGGGCAGAAGCTCGTGCATCAGGTGAATGGGCTCACCCACACTGAACCCTCCCAAAGCATAACCCGGAAGTTCAACATTTGTGATCATCTCCATAGATTTCATTCGAAAATCGTAACTCAATCCACCTTGAACAATGCCAAAAAGCTGACTCTCAGAGCGAGTCATCGCATCCCGAGAACGCAACAACCACCGGTGAGTGAGCTCGAGCGACCGCTGAATCTCTTCGTCTTTAGCTGGATATTGCAAACACTCATCGAAAGCCATAATGATGTCAGCGCCCAACTTCATTTGAATGGCGATGCTCGTTTCGGGCGACAAAAAAAGTCGCGAGCCATCCAGGTGCGAGCGAAACTCAACTCCCGCCTCGGTCAACTTTCGCAAACTCGAGAGCGAAAAAACCTGAAAGCCTCCCGAGTCCGTCAAGATCGGCCCATCCCATCGCATAAATTTGTGCAAACCACCCAAGTCGCGAATCAAATCTTCACCGGGCCGCAAGTGCAAATGATAAGTATTCCCTAACACCACTTGAGTGCCGCACTCCTTGAGCTCTTCGGGAGTCATGGCTTTGACCGTCGCCTTCGTACCCACGGCCATGAAAACTGGTGTTTGCACGTCCCCGTGAGCCGTTTTCACCGTCCCACGCCTCGCAGTGCCCACAGTTTTATGGAGCGTAAAGTTTTTTGACGACGCCGTCGCGACGGTGGCCGCGGAAGTGGCGGTAGAGCCGAGAGGATTTAGCGATAGATCAACAGTTGCGGCTGAGGGCTGAACAGAAGCGACGGGCGAATTCATGATTGGCGACTCCACACGGAAAGATCTCCGTAACTAAAAAGGCGAAAGCGATTTTGGATCGCCCACTGATAGGCACGTTTGGTTTTTTCAACACCGGCAAAAGCAAAAACGAGAGCCAGCAACGTGCTCTCGGGCTGGTGAAAATTGGTCAGCAAAACATCCACCACTTTGAAATCAAACGGCGGGTAGATAAAAAGTCTGGAATCTCCCACGAAACCTTCGTCCGTTTGCGCCAGCAACCCTCGCGCCTGCGATTCCAATGCACGTGCCACGGTGGTTCCCAAAGCCCAAACTTTCTTTTTGCTTTTGCGAGTGGCGAGAATCTCAGCCAACAGACCTGACGAAATTTCAATCCACTCTGAATGCATCTCATGATCGGCCAATTTATCGGCCGTCAGAGGCAAAAAAGTCCCCAACCCCACGTGCAGGGTCAGCGTCCCAACTCTCACTCCCCGCTCACGCAATTGTGCCAAATCCTCGGCGCTAAAATGCAAGCTGGCGGTGGGAGCGGCCAGACTGCCCGGCTCTTTTGCCCAGGCCGTTTGATACCACTGCGCCTCTGAATTCACATTGTGGCGCTCTTGGCGCGCGCGTTGGATGTAGGGAGGAATGGGCAACTCTCCGTTGCGTTCAAAATAACTTTCTGACAACTGCGTTGAAGTTCTGAGCAATTGCGGCCGCCCTTTTTCCAGCAGCTGGGCGTGCACTCCCTCAGGGAGCTGAATTTCCTCTCCCAATTTGAACTTTTGGCAGGGAAAGAGCACTTGCCACACCTGCCCCTCACCCATTTCGGATGGCTGAGGTTTTAGAAAAACAATTTCTAACGACCCATCACCAGCAAAAATTCGGCGCCGAAGAACTTTGGTTTCATTCACCACCAGCAAGTCACCCGCTTCAAAGCGGGTCAACAGAGCGCTGGGCGTGAGTTCGCAAAACTCAGTGTTGAGTTCTGCGCCGTCAGAGGAGCTGGGCTGACAAATCGAATTCACGAAGAGAACTCGCGACGGCCGCTGCGGCGATTGCGCCACCAAGGATTCAGGATATTCGTAAGAGAGATCAGACTTTAGCACGGGCAGTGCTTAACTCGAGTTGGCGGAAAGAACCAACACTATTTTGTCGAAGCGTAAAGCAAAAAAAGCGGAGCCGTTAGGCTCCGCTGGACCTCTGGGAAAACCACCAAACCCAAAAGGTCACAACCAAAAAAAAGGGGGTCAAAACGCACTCGGTACAGGAACATCATGCTCGCGTATGAAGCGACATGAATATAACTACAATCCAAACATGAGCCCCAAGGCCCAAAATAATCTGATAAATTTCCACAGTCCTTTGCTCCTTGCCTCTCCCATCCATGGGAGCGACTTTTGTTTCAAAAACCGTCACCGTCCTCTTGCTCGTGCAAATTCAAATCCTCGCTTGGCGCGAAGAGTCTCGGAAATAGAGCTCGGGAGTTTTGAGGTGAAGAGTCCGTCCTAGTCTCTTCAAGTTTCCCGCCTCTCGAACAGGGCCTCCTGCCCTTCTGATACTGAGACGCGGCCATTGACCGATCTGGTTAAGAATCGAGCACCAAATTATTTTTATGGAAGAGATTGACAGCCTCCGATGGTCTCGGATTAATCTCGGGTCCTGTTCCACCTCAATAGAGTTCAGCTATTCAGGTTTAACCAGGGTTCGATTGGCATTTGCGTTGGTATGCGGACTGATATTCGAGCCGACGCTTGGGCTGGTATTTATGTTTGATGTGGTTATTTGATGTGTTTAGATGTTCGTGCGACGGTATTTCGATGATTATTTAAGATTATTTATAATTATTTATGATTGAAATATAGAAGCTCCGAAACATTAAAACCTTGAGGCATTGAAGCATCGACACTTGGTAAAGAACTAAAAAATTGAACTTTAGAAAAGAAGTTTCTAAACTGTTTGGACAGTTAAAATCGTTTAGAAATTGAATCAAAATCTTTGTGCGCTCGTGGCGAAATTGGTAGACGCACCAGTTTGAGGGACTGGCGGGTAAAACCATCGCGGTTCAAGTCCGCGCGAGCGCACCATTTTTCAGAGACTCCTTTTAATTTGATTTCAGACAAAATCGCGAATGGCTTCTTCAAGTCATATCGCACATTTAAGCCATCCAAAGAAAAGTTCCAGAGCACGTTCTTGAGAAGCACCTGCTGAAGCTGTTGAAAGTAAAGACTGATAAATGCGAGTGTCGAACATACGGCTAAAAATTGGGATCAGCTGGCTTGCCCTGTAAGTCAGTACATAATGACCAACACAAGATATACGGATTTCACGAACCTTCCTTTGAACTTTGAGCTTAGCACAGCGAAAAATTGGCATGCCGACTTATCGTAAAACCATAGTGTGAAGCAAATCTCTCAAAGGCTTGATTTAACAGAGGTTCGTAGCTTGAAGCTTCTTGCACAAACACTTTGGGATTGTCAGAGGTGACCTTGCGCGGAACGCCGCCCATTTCTTGCCCTGTAAGTCCGAGTAGCCGAGATGAAACTAATTCGTTTTGAAAGCGCAAA
>CALCCV010000208.1 GCA_937900305.1 uncultured Pseudobdellovibrionaceae bacterium
GCCGTGACTGGAGTTCAGACGTGTGCTCTTCCGATCTGTCAAAGCCGTCATCGGTCTTCAGCAGTTAATGAAACGCAATTGGTACTTCAATAGTCGAAAACAAATTTGGGGAGTTTATTAATGCCCTCTCCGTTCTCTATTAATCAGGTTTAACAGCGGTGAAAATGGTTCTCTGGCGCCACAGTTTTGCAGATATTGCTGAAACTCGCGCAAAAAGACCTAAAACAGACCCAAATGCATGAGGCGCTCAAACTCTTGGTGCCAAGTGTCTTTAAACGACAAGCTCAAAAGAATTCATTGACCGGCCATCGCCGTCGCTTTCGTCAAATCTTTCAACAGCCCCTTCCTCCTTCTCGAAGGAAGGGGCTGTCGCGATTGGTACAGCTGTTGCCTATCAGCGGGTGTGAACCATCACGGCGGTGGTTGCACAACGCGGGACGTGGCATGGTTAAGCTCGAGCGGACGCTGACTTTCATTTTTCTTTGGATTTCCCTTTCTGTCGCAAATGTCGCGCACAGCCTCCCCCTCGCTTGCGGAAAACTCTTTCCAAGCGCTGCGGTTTTTTCTCCTAGCCTCATCGACTCGAAGTTCGCTGAATACAAAAATAGCACAGTGGCTTACGTTGAGTTCGCGTCGGATGCCATTCAAAGTATATTCTCTGGTCCGATCCGCGTGAGTCCCGTGCATTTCGCCAGCCACTTAAATAAGGTTATTATATCTTATAGAGAACTTCTAGAAGCACTTGGTCCGGAAGCGGTGCAAGACCCGCGCTTTCAAATGTACAGCGACGATTTCGAAATGTTCCTCACCATGAATCAACAAACTCTCTCCAAGTTTTACGACATTCTCACTCAAGGTGTATCATCCGACGATCAAAAAGTCGGCGCAGACAAACTGAAGGACGAAATCAATCGCCTTAACAAAGTTTTCGCAAGGATCGGTTCAAATTTTCATCTGGAATTTTCTCTAGTCCACGAGCCCAATTAGTCATTCCGGCTTGTGCCTTAAAAGCGACGCTCCGAATTTGGAGCAGGTTTGAGGCCATCTCCCAAAAATTTTGTTTACCTTAGCGAAAACGGCGTGAAATGTCTCTTCAGGCCGGAGCTGTCCACTCATTAGTTAGTTCACTCATCAAAAGGAGTTTCCCTTGTCTAGAAAATCTCGAGCCCTCTCGCCCCTGTCTTCTTTGGCACCCCTCGTGGCCGCCACCATTTTTTTAGGTGCCTGTGCCCATCACCGTGACGTGCGCCCTGGCGCCGATGGACTTCACCGAGTTGCAATTCAAACGGACGACACCGAAAGGACCGCTCGGGATGCCATTGCTCAAGCCGAGCACTACTGCCAAGAGCGCGGGCTTTCTGCGGCCTTCGTTGATGAAAAAAATCAATACACCGGCTCCATGGACGAAGACTCTTATCGAAACGCCAAAACAGCAACCAAGATCGCCACGGGTCTGGGCTCGGCCGCCTGGGTTTTTGGCGGGCGCAAAGAATCCACCGTCGGCGGCATCGTAGGTCTCGGTGGAGCCGTGGCTGACGGTGCGCTGGGCAAAGGCTACACTGTTGAAATGAAATTCAAATGTCAGTGATCTAACGTAGCGAGCCCGAAGCTAGAGGTTTGAGTAGAGAGTTCAGACTCTAGAATGCGGCTCCTGCAGCGAATGTCACCGATGGCATACCGCGCCTTCATGCAAAGTTCGTTGAAACTAGACTAAAAGTTCGTCAACATCCGCCTTTATCTCATGGGGGGGATGATGAATTGCGTGTTCGCTCTAGTGTCCGGTCTTCGCGCAGCCTTTTTTGCAAGTCTCATTGCCATTTCATCGATTCTTGGCGGGGCAGAAATGGCTCTAGCTCAAAATCGCTGGGCTCCGACGAATCCCAACTTTCAAACCCATCGCGAGCTGAGCTACAATTTCATCATCGAAAACTTGCAGCACCCTGACATTGCCGCTGGAGCTGTGATCGCGTCTCCGTCTCGCCTAGAGCCCAACTACTTTCACCACTGGGTTCGCGATGCCGGTCTCACTATGAATACCGTTGTCACGCACGAGTTTCTCAGCTCCTCAATGCCTTCGTTTGCGAACTGGGCCAACTTTGAAATGTCACTTCAGAAGACCTCTCGGGAACAGGGGGTCGGCCTTGGTGAACCGGTTTTTGAGGTGGATGGCTCCCTCTATGCGCAGCCCTGGGGCCGGCCTCAAAATGATGGTCCAGCGATTCGTGCGCTCACTATGATCCAAGCTTACAACAATTATTTGCAACTCGGTCAGACACCGAGCCCAAATTTGCGCGACAGCATCGCTGCCGATTTGGATCACGTGGCCACTCATTACAACGCGCAAAGTTTTGATCTTTGGGAAGAGGTGAAGGGCCTGCACTTTTTCACAGCGCTGTTGCAGTGGAAGGCCTTGAAAAAAGGGGCCACTTGGGCCGTCGCTAACGGCTTAGGAGATTTGGGCGCGCGACTGGCCAGCCAAATTGCTCCACTCACTCAACAGCTCGAAGGCCATTTGGATCCTGTGCAAAATCGCTGGCGGATCACGGTTCAGCAAACCGAAGGCTGGGGTCACAAAGTTTCAGGTTTGGATGTCGCTGTTTTACTCGCCTATCTCTACTTTCAAGAGGAAGCCCCCTTCACCATCGACGACATTCGTTTGGCCAACACCGTCGCTCTTCTTGAACAACAGTTTGGCAGCCTCTATCCCATCAACTCGCCTGCATCAGGCTTGCCACCTGCCATCGGTCGTTATCCCGAAGACGTCTATGACGGGCATGGATTTTCGGGTGGCAACCCCTGGTTCCTGGCCACGGCTGCAATGGGTGAGTACCACTGTCGTTTGGGTCGCCGTCACTTAGTCAACGAACCTCTGCTGTACAACCCAGTTCTGAATTTTGCCGACGCATTCATTGAAAAAATTCGTCAGGGTGTTTCGTTGTTTTCGGTTCATTCTGTTACAAATCAACAGCAATCTGGAAATCAAGAGTTGGCTCGCGGCCAAGCCTATTTAGAAAGAGTTCTCTTGCATGCGGGCCCGGACCTGAATATGAGTGAGCAGTTCAATCGCTCAACGGGATTTCGCCAGGGCGCTCGATCTCTCACCTGGAGTTTTTCTGCTCTGTACAGAGCCTCTGCCGCTTGCGATTTGAACTACGACTTTAGCGTTTTTACCCAATAGCTATCTAATTAGTTATCTATATAGTTATCTAAAGTTCTAATTGGATTTCGAATTAGAGTTCTGAATGGCGTTCTCGGTGGTTTTATAAAATTTAGTTTATTTTATTTTTTTAAAAGACAGTTAATAAATTTGTTTTTAATAGTTGAATAGGGGGAACATTTATGGCGAATCGAGCGAATTTCTTTGGAACGCTTCAGAAGCTTGGCCAGGCGCTGATGGTGCCCGTTTCGGTTTTGCCAGCGGCGGGTTTGGTCGTGGCCCTCGGGCGCGCCTTGCAAGGCATTTCTCCAGACTCTTCTTTCCATTTTTTGGTTGTGGTCGGCCAGCTGTTTTATTCGGGTGGCTTGGCTGTTTTTGAACAGCTTCCTGTCATTTTTGCGGCGGGTGTGGCCATCGGTTTTTCGGGTGGCGCAGGCGTGGCCGCACTGTCTTCGGTGGCTGGATATTTCACTCTCACGAGTTTGCTGAAGGTGATGACGGAAACTCGTGCTTTAGAGCTGCCCATTAACACGGGAGTTTTCGGTGGCATTGTGATTGGTCTATTGTCTGCTTTTTTGTACAATCGCTACCACAAAACTCGCCTGAATCCTGTGTTCGGTTTTTTCGCGGGCAAACGCTTGGTGCCCATCCTCACTGTGTTTTACACTTTGTTCGTTGGCTTGGCGCTCGGCTTTGTTTGGCCGCCCATTCAAGCCCAGATCAATGAGTTTGGTCTGTGGGTCATGCAATCGGAATACGGCGCCGCCTTTTATGCGGCCGGCAAACGCCTCTTGATACCCGTGGGTTTGCATCATGTTTATTACCCGTCGTTTTTATTTCAGTTTGGTGAGTTTGCCACCGCCACGGGAGAAATTGTGCATGGTGATTCGGCCCGCTATTTTGCCGGTGATCACACGGCCGGAATTTTTATGGCCTCTGAATTTCCAATCATGCTTTTCGGATTGCCGGCGGCGGCGCTGGCCATGATTTTGCGAGCCAAACCTGAAAATCGAAAAGCCGTTGCAGGAGTCATGATTTCAGCGGCGCTCACATCCATCATCACCGGCATTACTGAACCCATTGAGTTCGCATTCATATTTGTCGCGCCACTTTTGTATGTTGTGCACGTGGCTCTCGCATTTGTCTCAGGTGCGTTGACGACGGCTTTTGATGTGCATTTGGGCTACACGTTTTCGGCCTCTCTGATCGATTATGTCTTAGGTTTCTTCAATCAGAAAAATTCATGGGCTTTGTGGGCGATCATCGGTCCCGCCATGGCCGCGCTTTACTTTGGGATATTTTACACTCTGATTGGAATTTTCAATTTTAAAACTCCAGGTCGGGAAGACGAGACGGCCGCTGATCTTGGTGATGAAACGATCGGTACTGAGCGCTCGCTGCAAATTTTGCAAGCGCTGGGTGGTACGGAGAATGTCGAATCACTAGATGCCTGCATCACTCGGTTGCGCGTCCAAGTCCGCAACACTGGGCTGGTGCAAAAAGACGAAATGAAGCGCCTAGGGGCGTCGGGCCTTATGGACGCTGGCAATGGCTCTATCCAGATCGTGTTTGGGGTGGAATCAGACCAATTGAAAGAAGAAATTCAGGCTCACATGCGCCGTTCAGCCGCAGGCCCCTCATTGAGCACATCCACTAATTCTGCTTCCCTTTCTCCTTTGGGAACTGCGCCGATGGCCGCCTCTTCGCTGATGACCGGAGCGGGCGCGGTTCGAGCTGGCAAAAGATTGATTTCTTTTGGGGCGCCGATGAAGGGCGAATTTTTGCCTTTGTCGAAAATCCCGGATTCTGTTTTTTCAAGTGGCACCATTGGCGAGGGCTTTGCCATTCGCCCTCAAGAGGGCGTGGTCTACTCTCCGTTTGACGGCGAAGTGATGCAGGTTTTTCGCACCAATCACGCGTTGGGACTGGTCTCTGAAGAGGGGCTTGAAGCATTGATTCACATCGGAATCGACACCGTGAAAATGAATGGCCAAGGATTTAAGGCCTTCGTTAAACCAGGCGATAAAGTTCGCAAAGGGCAAAAATTGATGGAGTTCGACCTCAATTTAGTTCGCGAACTTGCCAAATCTGAAATCACTCCGGTGATCTTGACCAATGCCAAACTCAAAGACTTGTCTTGGACTAAAAACTCTGGAACAGTTGCTGTTCAAGAAAAAGTTCTCGACGTGGATTTTCAGTAGTAGATTTTCATCAGTCGTCGTTATCGCTCGTTTGCCTGGAAGGGGTCTCTGCCATGATTGAAGTTCAGTTGGAGTTAAAAAATGGAGATGGTTTGCATGCTCGACCGGCGGGAATCATCGCAAAGGCCGCAAGCCAATTTCAAGCGAAAGTCGAAGTTTCGGCCAAAGGCCAATCTAAAAATGCCAAGTCGGTGATGAGCCTTTTGACTCTGGGTCTTGAGCGCGGCGATGCTTTTGCTCTGCGTGCAGATGGTCCCGATGAAGAGGCCGCCGTAAATCATTTGAAGTCTGTGATTGAATCCCAGTTGGAGGTTTGATGATTCCGGATGTGATTTCTCCTCCGAGTTCAGCAATGGCTCAGGCCACGGGTGAAGTTCACTTGAAGGGCCTTCGTATTTCTGGATTGCGAGCTCTGGGAGAATTGCACCTATTGAAACGCGATCGGGCATTGACCGCATCGGGTCCTGATCCGCTCTCTGAAGTGGATTTGCACCTGTCTTGGCACGACCTCAAAGTCAAAGGCCTCCGCCTTTTTCATTCCAAAAAGGACCTTTTGGAAAAGCGCGGTCTAAACAAAGAAGCACAGCTCTTTGACACCTACGCCATGATGACCGCAGATCCAGATTTTGAAGACGTTCTGCAAAAGCATCTCACCAACCACGACACTTTGTTTGTTGCCCTGACCAAAGCGGCTGACGAATTTGCGTCGCAACTGCGGGCACTCGACAACGTTTATTTGCGTGAACGAGCAAAAGACGTCGAAGATTTCGCCCTCGAGATGCAGCGTCTATTGCAAGGTCAGTCTTTCGCAGATGAAATTCACTCTTTGGCTGGACCCACTGTCTTGGTCGCACGGGACATCACGGCCTCGGAAGTTTTGGACCTGGCCGACTCGGCTGTGAAAGCTGTGATCCTTGAACAGGGAACCAAAACGTCGCATGTGGCGATTTTCTTGAAGTCTCTGAATATTCCAGCCCTCTTTCAGGTTCCGCAGGCCTTGAAAAAAAGTCAGCCAAGGGCGTTGGCCTTTGTGGATGCGACAACGGCCGAAGTGATTTTGAATCTGGCGGCCAGTGAAGTCCCTCGCTTTGAAGCGCGCATTCGCGAATCTGAAAAGCGCCAAGAGCATTTGCGATCGCTGCGGGATCATCGACTGACCACGATTGATGGGCAAATTGTCAATATCTGGGGCAATGCGGGTCAGCTTCCCGATGTAACCCAAGCGCTGGAACACGGTGCTGCTGGAATCGGACTTTTTCGCACTGAATTTTTATTTTTAGAACAAAATTCGGTCCCCTCTGAAGATGAGCAATATGGAATCTATCGGGAGATCTTAAAGAGAGCGCAGGGCAAACCCGTCTCTATGAGAACCATGGACATTGGCGGCGACAAAGAGTGGAAGCATCTGAACATTGAAAAAGAAATGAATCCTTTTTTGGGAGTGCGGGGATTGCGTTTGTCACTTCGGCGGCCAGATCTGTTTCTACCGCAGTTGCGGGCGATGATGAGGGCTGCCGAATTTGGTCCTGTGCAAATCATGGTGCCGATGGTTTCGATGGCTTCGGAATGGGAAACCACTCGCCGGCTGATGGAAGAGACATGGGTTTCGCTAAATCTGCCATGGGCCAAACCTCAATTTGGTTTGATGTTAGAAGTTCCTTCTCTGTTGTTCGAGCTGCCAGAGGTGTCGGCCACCGCCGACTTCATCAGCATTGGCAGCAATGATTTGACCCAGTACCTGTATGCGGCCGATCGCAATCATCGAGATCTGCAAGATTTTGCTGGGGATCAACCGCGAGCTTTCTACCGAGCCCTGGCGATCGCACTCCGCGGAGTTTCATCGAACTGCAAAGTGAGTATTTGCGGTGAAATGGCCTCTCGGCCTTTGGAGATTCCGCGACTTGTCGCTTTGGGAATTTACAATTTGAGCATGTCGCCTGGACAAATGGATGAGGCTCGCGAAGTGGTTTTGCAAATGAGTGTGGCCGAAGCCAAAACTCAGCTGCGCGCGGAATTGGGAGTGATTTGAGGAGGCGAATTTGAAAGTTCGATTTTATGAATACAAATCATGTAGCACCTGTCAAAAAGCGGCCAAATTCTTAGATCACGAAAAAATCACCGCCGAAAGAATTCCCATTGTCGATCAACCTCCGACAATCAAGGAACTGCGGCGAATGGTGGGTCACATACAAGCCCGCGGCGGATCATTTAAAAATTTATTCAACACCTCGGGTGTTTTGTATCGCGAGATGAAAGTTTCTGAAAAACTCAAAGATGGTTTGACGGAAGATGAGGCTCTTCAGCTCTTGGCCAAAAATGGAAAACTGATCAAGAGACCCTTTTTGTTGACCGAATCCGACGGCGCCGTGGGATTTGACCCCAAACTTTGGCACACGCTGATTTGATGAACCGTGCGTCAGTGACTTTTCGTTAGACATCTTCTCCAAAAAACCGAAAACTAATTTGAGTCTTTCAATTGGAGATCAAAATCATGAAATGGATTTTAATGATTTTGGCGGCCGCAGGCGTGAGCTTTGCAGGACCGTCTTTCGCAAAGGAAAAATCTCGGTCCGGCCGAAAGGTCGCTAGTGAGACCTCTCCTGAAAGTGCCTTTAAAGACCTGTTTCGCATCGCCACTCACAACCGTTGCACCAATTGTCACACCGCCAGCGAAGTGCCGATGCAAGGGGAATTTGGTTTACCTCATAGTTTTTTGATTTCTCGAAATATAAAAACGCTTGGCTACAGTTGCACCAGTTGCCACGCCTCTAGCGGCGAAAACATCTCTCCACTCCCGCCGCGGGCCTTGCACTGGGATATGCCGGCCGCCAAAAAAGCCCTTCCAAAATCCATCACACCGGCCCAACTGTGTGCGCTGTGGAAAGACCCGTCTAGCAATTTTTTTGAAAGTGGCGAGCGAATTGGACTGGGTCGCTCGCTCGAAGACTTGGTTGAGCATGTTGAAAACGATGCTTTGGTGCAGTGGTCTTTTGCTCCGGGCGTGGGCCGCGTAGCCGCTCCGGGGACTCACGCAGAGTTTGTCGCGAAATTTAAAGAATGGGTGGATGGTGGTGCACCCTGCCCGCTTTAGCTATCAAAAAATCCACAGGCCAGGACGGCTTCGACATTTAAGGAGACAATGTGATCACCACCGTCAACGGACAAGACGTAAGTATCAATGTGGATTTGGACACACCCTTGCTCTGGTTTTTGCGTGAGGAATTGAAACTCACTGGAACCAAATTTGGTTGTGGCATCGCTCGCTGCGGAGTTTGCACCATTTTGGTGGACGACCTGGCCGTTCGATCCTGCAGCATTCCGGTCAGAGACGCCATCGGAAAAAGAGTCACTACGATTGAAGGCCTGGGGAGTGAATCCAATCTCCACCCCGTTCAAGAGGCATGGATCAAACACAGGGTGCCCCAGTGCGGCTATTGCCAATCAGGACAAATTTGCAGTGCCGTTGCCCTTTTGAAAGCCAAACCTCAGCCCTCAACCAATGAAATTCACCAAGCGATGGCTGGCAATCTGTGTCGGTGCGGAACTTATCCTCGCATTCAAAATGCGCTTGAGGATTTGGCTGGACGAGGCAAAACATGAGTTTATCTCGAGACCCAAAAAATTCGGATGGCCCTGGCTCTTTGAGCTTAACAAATCGTGATCTTGAAAGTTTACCTCAGGAATGGTCGCGCCGCGATTTTTTGGCGGGAAGCTCTTTGCTAATGTCTTCCTTGATCATTGGCTGCAGCACTCCGCAAAAAAGTGGGAGTGGAACTGATCTGGCAGTCACTGACCCCGGCCGATGGACCGGCCAACGATGGCCGGCTGGGGCCGATGCCTTGTCGCGAGCGTGGATTTTGATCGCGCCCGACGGAAAAGTTTATTTCACCTTAGATCGCAGTGAGTTCGGCCAGGGAGTATTGACCTCCCACACAATGATGATTGCCGAAGAGCTGGGTATTCAGCCACAAACGGTCAATGTCATCTACGCCACAGACAATCGAACCCTGTATTGGAATTCGACATTTTTAATGAATGCGACCGGCGGGAGCACCAGTACGTTTTCGGCCTGGATTCCCTTGCGGCACGCGGCGGCTGGACTGCGAATGATGTTGCAGGCGGCAGCCAGTCGGATGGCCGCGCCAAAACGAATTCGGCCTGAAGATTTTGAATGTCGTGACGGCTTGCTTAGCCATGCAAGCACCGGAACCTCATTCACCTTCGCGCAGGTTTTGCCGAAAGCTCTGACCCTCGATTTTCCGAAAACCCCGATTTTGAAAGAACCATCGCAATGGACCCTTTTGGGAAGACCAATTGCCCGCTTGGATCTGCGCAAAAAAGTGGATGGATCTTTGACTTATGGAATCGACGTGCAAGTCGAGGGTTTGGTCCACTGCAAAGTGATTCACACACCACAACGTTTGCAGAAAATTTTGACGATAGAAAAAGAATCAGCCCTGCAACAGCCGGGCGTGATCGATATTTTTCAGGTTACAAATGGTGTGGCCGTTGTCGCCAAAAGTTACTGGCAAGCCCTACAAGCGGCGCGCAAGGTTAAAATAACTTATGGACCAAGAACCCATCCGCACGAAACAAGTGCCGAGTACAGCAACCATCTGAAAAAGCACGCGAATAAAAAGGGCCTGATCAGCAATCTGGCTGGATATGCCGCCGCCGTCGTGACTCCCCCACCGCCCAGAAGGCCGTTCCAAAAAGAAGTGGTTTATGAATTGCCCTTCCTCCCGCACTCTCAATTGGAACCACTCACCTGCGTGGTTGATCCGCGCGAAACGGAATGTCACGTTTGGCTGGGCAGCCAGGTACCCTCGGTCGCCATTTATT
Source organism: uncultured Pseudobdellovibrionaceae bacterium (assembly GCA_937900305.1). Classification (GTDB taxonomy): domain Bacteria; phylum Bdellovibrionota; class Bdellovibrionia; order Bdellovibrionales; family Bdellovibrionaceae; genus CALCCV01. The sequence continues at coordinate 10,201 of CALCCV010000208.1, forward strand.
TTGCCAGTCGAGTGATGAATCTGCCGAAAGAAAGTGTCCATTTTCACCAAACTGAAATGGGTGGTGCATTTGGCAGACGCTTCTATCATGATTTTTTGTACGAGTGTCTCGAGGTGGCCAAGCGATTGCGTCGCCCCGTCAAACTGATCTGGTCCAGAGAAGATGATTTCAGCCAGGATTTTTTTCGGCCCGCAAGTTATCACGAAATCAAAGCAAACCTGTCAAGCAAGGGAACTCTGGGGCGCTGGTTTCACAAGATCGTGGGCGGCTCCATCATGGCGTATTCTTCCAGTGACATGTTCGAAGCCGTATTGCCATCAAAGCTGGCCGCCACAACCATCACCGCCTTTGGTGATATTTGGAGTGAGTCGATTCGGGCATTCGGGTTGGATCCCACATTGGTGGACGGGGCCCGAGAAATTCCTTACATTCCTGACGACATGACCTGTGAAAGTGTCATCACCGACACGCCCCTCGCCATCGGCTTTTGGCGAAGCGTGGGGTTTTCCAGCAATTGCTTTGTCATCGAAAGCTTCATCGACGAGATGGCCCTGCTGGCCGGGGTAGATCCCTATGCCTTTCGAATTCGATGTTTGGAGTCGGGAGCTTCGCGAAATACATTCAGCAACTGGATTTACGATCGGCTTCGCGGAGCGCACAAGGCTCTGGGACAATGGACGGGCGGATTGCCCGTGAACCTTTTAGACAATCCTTTGATTCAATCAGCTCGCGCAGACCGCAGTCTCGCCACACTTCGCCGCCTGGCGGAGTTTGCAGAGTTTTCTAAGCCACTTCCGACCGGCCACTATCGAGGAATGGCTGTTTCGTTTTGTTATGGATCTTATTGTGCGCAGGCCGTCGTCATTTCAAAACGAGAAAAAGTTTTGAAACTTGAAAAGGTGTTTGCCGTCGTCGACTGCGGGCCAGTCCTCAATCCAGACATCGCCCGCGCTCAAATCGAAGGCGGAATTATTTTTGGCCTGAGCGCCGCGCTCAAGCAAGAAATCACGCTGGAAAAAGGCTCTGTGAAAGAAAGAAATTTCCACCAGTGTGACCTTCTCCGAATTCACGAAACCCCAAAAATCGCGATCGACTTCTCACCAGGTGCGGAAAGTCCATCGGGTCTCGGCGAACTCGGAGTTCCAGGCATCGCCCCAGCCCTAGCCAATGCCATCGCAGCGGCAACGGGGCAGCGCCTGCGGAAGCTCCCGCTTAAACCCGAAGGGTTTACATTATACTAACCCGAAGGGTTTAGTTTATACTAACCCGAAGGGTTTAGCCTATACCAACCCGAAGGGCTCAACCCTTCGCGTGATTTAAAAATCCCGATATCCGCCGAGCCATCGCGGCGGGAGTGATTCGCAAACTCCAAATCAAGAGCTTGTTTTGCAGACCTGGAACGCAAATAGCTTGTTTTTTTTGTAAGGCAAAAAATCCTGACTTGGCCACCGTCTCGGCAGTCATGACCGAAAGTCTCTTGAAGAGGGGCGAGTTGCCAATTCCCGCTCGGTCTACAAACGCGGTTTCCACGGGCCCAGGAGCAAGCAAGGTGACCGATATTCCAAATGGCCGAAGTTCTTCGTGCAAACTCTGCGTGAAAGAATTCACAAAGGCCTTCGAAGCATAATACGTACTTAAAAAAGGGCCAGGTAAATATCCCGCCGTGGAGCCGACATTTAAAATAAATCCGCCACCCCGATTTTTCATTTGATTACCGATGGTGTGACAAAGTTTCACCAAGGCTTCGATATTTAAATGCAAGAGGTTCACCTCTTGCGCTTCGGGATTTGACAGAAACGCGCCGCCGTTGCCATAGCCCGCGTTGTTCACTAAATATTTGATGTGCAAATTTTGATCTTTGATCCAACTCATCAATTGATCAAATCCAGCGGGGTTCGTCAGGTCACAAGCATAAACCACTGACAGATCACGACCCGCCATATTTTTGATTTCCAGGTTCAACTCCAGCAGTTCGGGCTCACGCCTGGCTACAAGAATCAAGGGAATCTTGTGCTGGGCAAATTGCAGAGCCAGAGCTCGACCGATGCCACCTGAAGCTCCCGTGATGAGTGCGTATCCTGTCACTTCTTTTTCCAAAAAATCACCTCATTTTTTAATCTATGCATTTATCAACTTGGGGCTGTATTCGGCAACGCAGCTGTCCTTCATCTTTCAAGACAGGAAGGGGATCTCGCCACTGCCCTCCGGCATTGCATCGATAACGAACACATTGAACATTGGCCAACTCAAGCCGACAGATCTTTTTTTCTGCTTTCGGATTCCCTTCGCAGGCCCATTGGCAATCATTGAATTTTCCACGAGGTTTTTTGCAGATCCACACTGGATCATTTTCAGCCTTTTTGCGTTTCTGGATTTCCACCTTTTTCTTCAAATGGTGTTCCTTTTTGAGTTTTTCCTGGGTGATTTTTTCGCGCACCTCATCGGTCAAGGGCTCTGGCCCGATGATTTTCCCCTGGGGCACACTCTTGCCATGCAAAAGTTTGTCATAGGCGATCTCATCACCCTCTTTTGCCGCCACGAACTGAATGAGCTGGCCTTGCTTCAACGGCATCCCTTCGCGGTGATGAATTGGGCGAAAAACGATTTCACCACTGAAAATGCCAACTTCGAGCAATGCCAATTCGGGACTCCAGTTGAGATAGCGATCGCCAGGGACTGGTGAAGCCTCTTCGTAAAGGAGACTTGAAATTTTAAAATTTCGATAACCATCCTCGGGAACCCGCCATCGCAAAAGTCCATGATCCAAATCTAAAACTACGATTTGAGATTTTTCCTCTGGCCATATCAATCGCAATTGACTGCGTGATAGAAGATGAAAAGCCGAATTGCCATTAAAGGAAAATACAACCTCTGAGCCCTCTCCTGTCTTCAAACGCAATGAAGAGTCGACTTTCATGCCGACTTTCAACGGACGATTGAGGCCGCCAAAACTTTCTGCACTGGCTTCACCGATGATTTCGGTCACCTTCAAGTCCGGAAAGTCGCCGGCAAAAACCGCCAAGGAAGAAAAAAACAATCCCAAAAACGCCAAGCCCTTCATTTTTTATCCTTCGCAATCTGAAACGACATTGCCGATTTTTCCCAAAGTTTGGCATATCTCAAAAAAAGAGAATACGCCGCCCCGATCGCTATCACAAAGCCTGGCAACCCATCTAAAAATCCAAGCTTCACAAAGTAACACTCCATAAATTTTCCAAAGGGTCTGAAGATCAACTGCCACAACTGAAAACGACCTCCCTGGCTCGCTAAATTTTCGGCACCGAGAGTTGAATAGCGATCATTCGTCACGACTTGGTGGGAGAGATCCCGAAACACGTAATGAAAAAGGGGATGTTCTAAGTCTTCGAAGGTCGTGGCCTCAACCCGCTCATGAAGGGGAGCTTCATTCCATTGGGCAAACTGCCGATGAAAGAGGCGCGTTTGCCGATCTGGATACCAACCGCCATGACGAATCCATCGACCCATGTGAAAAGACAATCTGGGCATTCGCAACGCCGTCGACGGGGACCAAGCAGCAAATTTTTTCTGAATTTCTTCGGCGAGTTCAGGACTCACCATTTCATCAGCGTCGAGAAACAAAACCCAGTCATTCACTGCCATTTCGGTGGCAAAGCGCCTCTGCAATCCAAATCCCTGCCAAGGATGCTCAATAACGCGAGCACCCAACTCTCTGGCCAGCTCGACGGTGCGATCCGTCGAGCTGCTATCGATCACAAGTTTTTCTTGGCAAAAGTCAACGGAGCTAAGAGCTCGAGCGATGTGTTTTTCTTCATTTTTGGTGATGATCACAAGGCTGATTGGCAACTTCATCTTCTCTCACGATCGCCTTATCGAGCAAGCTTGTCAAACAGGGGTCCATACAATAGCATCTTGAATTAATGACAACAAAAAATTCCACCTCGAAGAAACTCTTGCTCCACTTGTCCCTGATCTTCTCCGCGCTGGCGTTTTCGCAACCGTCGCTGGCCACTCTCACCATTGGCGAATCCGCAGAAATCATTCCGCAAAATACCTATCAATTGGGTTTGGAACCCACCTTTATGACGGGTGATGGAGAAGGCTTTAACATGGGCGTGTTTGGCGATCTGCCCATCAATGAATCTTCCAGTGCTCGCTTTGGCCTTGGCACCGGCGGTTTAGACGTTTTTCTTTCGGGATCTTACAAATTTGTTCCCTACCCTGATCTCGACAGCCAGCCGGCGATCGGTGGCAAAGTCTCTGTGATTTACGTCAAGGATCAAGATGTTTCACAAGCTATTTTTCGCTTAGCTCCCATTGTGAGCAAAAAATATCCGATCGACCCCGGCCTGATCACACCCTACGGATCAATTCCGATCATGGTTACAAACACCGACAGCAAAACCGTCGTCGGAACGAGCCTGGTGGCAGGAACAGAATTTATTCACAACGATCTTAAAAACTTTAAATTCGGCACCGAAATTTCCGTCGATATCAACGATGGCTTTGGCTATATTTCGCTCATGGTTGGGATGCCCTTCGACGAAGAATTTCGATTCAAAGGACGGGGCAACTAGTGTTCTCTTGGTTTAAAAAAGATGAAACGGCCGCCGATCTGTACATTGACCTTGGCACTGCGAACACTCTGATTAGCGCCCGGGGCGTGGGCATTGTTGTCAATGAGCCCTCCGTTGTGGCTTACACCGAAATTTCTCCGGGCAAACGCAAAACGCTGGCCGTCGGCAAAGAGGCTCTCGCTCAATTGGCAAAAACTCCTGGCAATATTCGGTCCATGAAACCCGTGCGCGACGGAGTCATCGCCGATTTTGAGCTCACTGAAGTGATGCTGCGATTTTTTTTGAACTATCCCCGAGTGAAGGGGCAATTTAGCAAACCCCGCATGGTGGTTTCACTCCCTTACGGCGTCACGGAAGTTGAAAAAAAAGCAGTGATTGAGACTTGCATGAAAGCCGGCGCTAAAAAAGTTTTCCTGATTGACGAACCCATGGCGGCGGCCATCGGTGCGGGTGTTCCCATTCGGTCTCCGAAAGGACACATGATTATTGATATCGGTGGTGGCACGACCGAAATCGCCATCATCGCGTTGGCCGATATTGTCTTTTGTGAAACCATCAGGGTGGGCGGCCACAAGATTGACGAGTCCATCGTAAGCTATCTTAAGACTTACAAAAAAATTATCATCTCTGAAACTACGGCCGAAGAAATCAAGATCGCCATTGGCACCGCCGTTCCCAAAAAAGGCGTTCGCACGGCCATGGTCAGCGGGCGCCACGCCGAAACTGGACTCCACGTCACGATGGAGATCACGAGCGAAGAAGTCGGCCAAGCGATGAACGATCGCATTCAGGACATCATTTTGGGTATTCACCGGGCCCTCGAACAAACTCCACCTGAGCTAGTTTCTGACATCATTGACAACGGTGTCGTGCTGGCCGGCGGTGGCGCTCTGATTCGAGACCTCGATCTTCGCATTCGCAACGAGGTTCGCCTTGACGTCCGCGTGGCCGACAATCCTCTAGTTGCTATCGCTAAAGGCGGCGAAGTTGTTCTCAATGATCCGCAGCTTTTAGAGAAGGTCCAACTCGCGCTCTAAAAAGTTGTTGAAAACATCAGCTGCAAACAAGTCCGCCAGCTGCAAAAGGGTCTGATGTCGACCGAGCCTTGAGAAAGAACGGGCCGAGGCGCTCGGACTAACAAGGTGGTCGATGCCCAAAGAAATTTCTAACCAACTGTTACCCACTAAGAGATTTCAAACTTCCAATTGATCACGACGAATCAGCTCACAAAGAGCCTTCATTCGGTCACCACGAAAGATCGTCGCCTGGTCCCACTGCCGAATGGGGATGACGTCGAGCGTGGTGCCCACAAAGGCGAGTTCCATTTTTTTTTCACCTAACAAAAATTCTACTGAAAAATCGCCGTAACGAACCTCACTGAGAATTTTTTTTTCGAGCCCCAGCTTCAAAGCCCGCATCATGGTCGTGCCCCGCAAAATCGTCTCCAACTTGGGAACATAGGCCACACCTTGATGGTCCACACCAATGACATTTTCGGTGCTGCCCTCAGCAAGGCACCCCTCCGGCGTGACCGAAATCGCAAAATCAACACCCGCATCGACCGCCCACTTTTTCATCAAAACGTTTTGCAAATAATTGCAGCTTTTGATCACCGCCAACCAGGGTTCCTTGCTGGGCCCCGGAAACGTACCTGCCGTCACTCCGCGCTCATACTTTTCGTTGGCAGGTGGCGAAAAACTAGTGACCACAATGTAGAGGTGCGGCTGCGGGCAATCGTAGGGATTCGGTGAAAAGCTCCCGCTCCCGCGCGACAAAAAGAGGCGGACCAGAGCGTGAAACTCGCGCGCAGGAAGGGGGGCCCCCTGGGGATCTAAGGACTCCTCCATCGCGACTTTCACGGTTCGCTCAATGAGCTCCTTGACCCGCTCCGGACCAAAGGCTGGCGGAATCGCGATGGCGCGACTGGATTGCCCCAGGCGATCCATGTGCGCATCGAGCAAATAGGGTCGACCGCCAATGATTCGCAAGGCTTCAAACACAGCATCCCCGCGGTGAACCATGTGATCATCAATGGGCACCAACATTTGCGCTGGATTGGTCACCACTCGATCCCACACGCTCGAATAAAAAGCTTTGTAAGATTTTGCGCCAGGATTGGCGAAGGGCCACACGGTGATGGATCCATTGGAGTCTGTCATGCTCAAATTGTAGCTTTTCGAGTCCGATTGCGCTATTAAATAAATTAGCAGCGAATGAAAAGCACTTCGAATGAAAAACACTTATGGTGAATCTTCAAGAGCACGACTTGAAGTACCTATCGGACTTTCGCAGAGGGACGGAAAAATTGATCAAAGAAAATAGGAATTCAAAAAATGAAAGACCACCGAGCCAGCAACCGCGAAAAATTTTAACAACGATTGCCCTCCCCTACGCAAACGGTCCTTTGCACATCGGCCATATTTTTGAATCTGTCCAGACGGACATCTGGGTTCGATCTCTACGAATGGCTGGTCACGAAGTTCACTTCGTTTGCGGCGACGACACACACGGAACACCCATTCTGCTGAAGGCCCGCGAGCTGGGCAAAGAGCCCGAGCAGCTCATTCAAGAAATGAACATCGACCACAAAACTGACTTTGCCTCTTTCAACATTTCATTTTCACATTATTCGTCAACTCACTCTGAAGAAAATCGCGAGCTGTGTGAATACTTTTATCAAAAAATGATTGAAAAAAAAGTGCTCTCGCGAAAGAGCATTGAGCAACTTTACTGTCCCAATGACAAAATGTTTTTACCCGATCGTTTTGTCAAAGGCACCTGTCCGAACTGTGCGAGCGTGAAACAAAATGGTGACAGTTGCGATGTCTGTGGTGCCACTTACAATCCCACCGAGCTGAAAGAGGCTCAATGCGCCATTTGCGGAACTGCGCCGACCAAAGCTAAAACCGAACATATCTTTTTCGAACTCAATCAATACAAAGATTTCTTAAGTGGATGGCTGAAAGGTCACACCTCTGAAGAAACCTCAAAAAAGATGCACGAATGGTTCACTGAAGATTTGCGATCTTGGGACATCAGCCGCGACGATCCTTACTTTGGTTTTGCCATTCCAGGCGAGGTCAAAAAGTATTTCTACGTCTGGGTTGATGCTCCGATGGGATACGTCTCGGGCACCAAGCAGCTGGCAAAATTGAAAGGCATCGATTTTGATCAGATTTGGCGCGATGACAAAACTTATGAACTCCACCATTTCATCGGCAAGGACATCACTTATTTTCACACACTGTTTTGGCCAGCCTTATTGAAAACTGCGGATTTTCGACTGCCGTCATTTGTGCATGTTCACGGGTTTGTGAGCATCAACGGCGAAAAGATGTCGAAATCCAAAGGCAATTTCGTGATGGGGAAAACCATCGCCAAGCACATGGACACCGAATATCTGAGATTTTATTTCGCGAGCAAGATGAATAGCTCACGTGACGATCTCGATTTTTCAACGGCGGACCTAGCCCAGAAAGTCAACTCGGAGTGGATTGGCAAAATCACAAATCTGGCGTCGCGCGGAGCGCAGATGCTCATCAAAAATTTCGCTGGCCAAGTCGTTTCCATGGAAACCGCCGGAGCCGAGCTGTGGAAAAACGTCAGCCAGAAATTGCAAACCCTGCCCGACCTCTATGACCGCTTAGAATACTCCAAAGCGATGGCCCTTATCCGCGATGTGGCCGATGAAGCCAATCGATATTTCGATGAACGCGCCCCCTGGAAATTGATCAAAGAAGATCCGGAAGAGACGCAAAAGATTTTATCCAGCACTCTCAATATTTTTCGCCTTTTAGCAATCGCGCTGGCACCGATCGTGCCCAAGTACAGCGCACGGGCCCAAAAGCTGCTGCGCGAAGAAAACGTGGTTTGGACTTGGCAAAATTTGAACGCACCCGTCACCCATTTTCAATTGCTAACGTTTGAACCGCTCGCCATACGAGTTGAGGATTCCGTTTTGCAAGCGATCATGGAGGAAACCAAACTCCTCAATGAGGTCCAGCCAGCAGTGTCGAACACCGCCGTCGGCAAACCGGCGAACGCTGTTGCCAAAGCACCCTCGGCAAAAACCCCAGCGGCCGAAACACCGCCCGGCGAAATCGAAATGGAAGACTTCCTTAAAGTGGATTTGCGGGTCGCAAAAGTTTTGCAAGCCGAAGCCGTCGCCGAAGCCGACAAACTTTTACGATTGAAAGTGGAAGTGGGCGGCGTTGAAAAACAGATTTTTGCCGGAATCAAAAAACACTACGATCCCGCCACTCTCGTTGGCAAACAGGTGGTGATCGTCAACAATCTCAAACCTCGCAAAATGAAATTTGGCATGAGCGAAGGCATGGTTTTGGCCGTCGAAGGCGAAGCTGATTCGGGTGGCGAAAAACTCTTTGTCATTGTACCCACTGGCCTTGCCCTCGTTGGCGGGCGAGTCAAATAGGAACAACCCCTGGCGAAAATGAAAACCATCGAACGCATCTACCTCGAACTTCTTCAACTGGAGTCACGTTGTGACTCCGCCGAAATCTCCGTCGCCACCAAAAATGAAATTCTTGGTACCTTAAACCGACTGGCCACGGAACTGGACTCACAAATTCACTTGCTCACCCCGACCGACAGCTCATCTGCTCAGACGGACTGGATGCAATTTCGCCAACGTCTTCCAGCCTGGCTCAAGGGAGCCCTGACTCGCGAGCACCTCGGAAACATTTTGCGGGCCCTAGAGCGAACTCTGCAAAAGTCCCCGCGCGATCACGATTTTTTGATCACCGAGGGCGATACCATCGACAAGGAATCTCAAAAGTTGCCATTGAGTTTTTATCTCGAAAACTTGCAATCGGCTTTCAACGTGGGTTCCATTTTTCGAACGGCAGATTTTTTAGGCGCTGAACGACTGGTTCTTGGAGGCTATACGCCGGGTCCGGCCTGGCCCCAGGTCCAAAAGACAGCGATGGGAGCCAATCTTTATGTTCAATCTGATCGACTGACTGATCAAGGCCGGTCGCTGGCGGAGCTACGTCAGAACTCGGGCAACATCCGGTGGGTGGCGATTGAAACAAGTGAAAATGCCCTTAATTATACCGACGCTTACATTTTGCAACCGACTCTTTTTTTGGTCGGCAATGAGCGCTATGGCTTGAGCGCAGAAGCGTTGAGTTTGGCAGATGAAATTCGCTGCATCCACGGACGTGGGGTTAAAAATTCTTTGAATGTGGGCGTGGCACTGGCCCTCGTCGCTGGCGAGTGGCAACGCCAGTGGTTGCAGCAATGAACGGATGGCAACTCAAACCCATTGGTTTTTTTCGTGGTTCAGCCAAATCCAAAAAAGATGTTGCGCGACAAGGTGCACTGTCCTCGCAGGCCGGATTTGTGCGCCTCGAACCGTGGGTCAATCCGTCGCAATCTCTGACCAAGATCGAAGGCTTTTCACACCTCTGGTTGGTTTTTGGTTTTCACGAATCCCAAAAGACCCGCTCAATGGTTCGCCCACCCAAGCGGCCCGATTTGAAAGTGGGAGTTTTTGCCAGCCGAGCTCCCTACCGGCCGAATCACCTGGGCCTTTCACTAGTCAAATTTGAACGGCGAGAAAACCACCGATTGCATTTGAGCCAGTGCGATTTGCTGGATCTCACCCCCATCTTTGATATCAAGCCTTATCTGCCCGAGTTTGAAGCCGTACCGAATGCAACGGCCGGCTGGACCGCCGAAAACCTCGAAGGCCCCTACCAGATTGAATGGGCCGAGAGCGTCGTCGAGCCACTCAAATTTTTGAGCGCTCACTTGAAAACAGATTTGGATGAGTATTGCCGAGTTCAATTGACTTATTTTCCCTATCCAACCCCGAGCAAACGCATCGAATCTCTGGGAGAAAACCGTTACTGCTTGGCTCACGGAGAGTGGCGAATTTTTTACGAAATCCTGTCGACCAATGACCCTTACAAACTCAAAGTCAGTTTGATTTCTCCAGCGCTGGTTTTTTCCGATCAGGATTTTTTGGAATTGTATTTTCAAACCTTCGCCCACAACAGATTTTGACGAGCCTGGACGTGTTCAGTAGACGTCGACTTTATTTTGACTTTGTTCGGCACCCACGATCAAATTTTAGCAATGAAATTCAGAATTTCCACCTTAGCGGCTCTCACAATTTCATGTCTCGGGTTTGCGCAATGGGTGCAAGCCTATCCAGATTTCATCGGCTACGGTTACAAATCTTGCATGACCTGTCACTACAATGGAGCCGGGGGCGGAGCTTTGAACGACTATGGCCGTGCTCTTTTTCATGCCGAAATTTCTTCACGCGCTTTTTTTCCAAAATCGATCACTGACGAGAGACTGGGTGAGCTTTCGGGATTTATTCCGGGCAAAGACCTCGGTCGATTCCGACCAGGATTGAAACTTCGCGAGCTGTATTTGGTAAAACCCGACAATCCCAATCGCAGCATCACCATGCAAGCGGATGCCTCCATGGCGGTTCATCTGGACGCTGATCAAGAAAATGTCCTCATGCTGAGTTTTGGTTATGTGCCCCGCCCTTTTGGCAAAAAGTCGGACCCGGACTATGACGAAATCAAAACTTGGATTTCTCGTGAACACTACGTGCGTCTGAAGATGAGTGAAAACTGGTGGGCCTTCGGCGGGATGATGGATAAAGCCTTTGGGATTCGCCAAGTGGACCACACACTTTTCAGTCGTGGAGGACTTGGTATTGGCCAAAACGACCAAACCCACGGGGTCCTGCTTCAGCGAGTGGCCGAAACGAACGAACTCTTCGTTCATCTCTTTGCGGGAAATCTCTTTCAAAAATCAGAACTGCGCCACAAAGGACTGAGCCTTATGTACGAGTTCGACCCTTCTGAATCCGCGCGCCTGGGCGTCAGTGGGATGATGAGCCAAAATGAATACATGGAGTGGCTACGCATGGCTCTTCATGGTCGATACAGTTTGGGCAAAGGGGGCGCAATCAGTGCTGAGGGTGGAGTTCGCAATGACAAATCAAAGGCGACATCCGTCAAAACTGACACCATGTACGGCTACTTACAAAGTCAATTGCCCTTAACTCGTGGTTATTTCTTTTTGTCGAATTTGCAGTTTGTTTTTCAAAACAGTTTGTCCAATTTTCCAAATGATACGGTTTTATCTTTGGGATCACTGATGTTTCCGGCGCCGCGCACGGAGTTTCGTTTGATGGCCATTTTAAACCGCCCTTGGAAAGCTGAAGGCGTAGGAGAAGATGCATGGCAATACCAAGCACAATTTCATCTCTCTTGGTGACAGCGCTTGTTGTGACCGGAGCTCAAGCCAGCCTCGCTCAGCAAAAAAAATCTCAGTCAACATCCTCTCCCACTCGAGCACCCGCCGCTGAACCCGCACCGAGCGAGGCTGAGCTCAGCGCGCGCAGCACCGGCTCGAAGCCAATGACCAATGTCACCTTCTTGGTGGGTCTTTGGAGTTGGCGTGAGAAGTTTAAAATTAAATCCGACGTCGACGAGAGTGAAAAGCGAGCTCTCTTGGTCGGAACCAGTGTGGGCCTCCAATATCAATCTGTCGGTCAGCGAAGTGCGTGGAGCACAGAAGTGGCTCTGGTTTCTGGTCGCGCCAACAGCAATTCGTCCAACACCACAGACAC
>CALCCV010000209.1 GCA_937900305.1 uncultured Pseudobdellovibrionaceae bacterium
CATTCACAAAAACGCAATTCTGAATTACTCTGAAAACGAATACGTCAAACGGCTGCTCAGCGGAAAAAACAAATCTTTTAAAATTCTGGGCGAAGAAACGATGGTCACTTACGTCATCATGGATTCCAGTGCTGGACTGACCGACGAGGACGTTGAAGAGTTTGCAAAAAATTATGGCAACGAAGCTGCTGAAGATTTGATCGTTCGTGATTTTTCAAGCATTAAGTTTGATGCAAAGGTTCTCGAAGCGAACTATGACGCGGTTGTTAGTGCTCTGCAAACTTTGCCGTCAGACGTTTTGGAAAATCTCTTCAAACCGATGTTGATGAAGGCCAGTCCCGGTGCCGCTGAGCGCGCAAAGAAATACACAAAGAAACCCGAAGACTTGCTAGAAATGTTAAAGAGCCTAAGAATTAAAAACTATATTCGCTAAAAATCATTGCTCAGCTCGGAGGCCAGGTCTACCTTCAAAACCATGTGGCAAGAGGCGACCAGATCACTTCCTGGTGTATTTGAAAACACGATTTTTTCGCGCCGGAGTCCCGTGGCACGTTCTAATTACCTCAAAGCCATGCATCCAAAAACAGAGATCAGTCCAACAGCTGCTTCGATCGAAAAGATTTTGCGCGCAGGGTGGATTGGCCAAATCAAGATTCACGGCCACCGCGCACAGATTCACATTCCCGCAGATCCCAAAGAAGATGCCATCGCCTACAATCGCCAGGGCCGTCCGCATAAAAAACTTCTGCCCGATGAAATCCTACTCGAGTTGCGACGAATCTTGAAGCTCGAAAGTGACTGGACCATCCTGGATAGCGAGTGGCTGAAGCCCGAAGGAAAACTGTACATCTTTGATATTCTGAAGGCCGACGGTCAAAATCTTCGCAGTCTTTCCTATCTCGAACGTTGGAAACTTTTGCCGAAGCTCTATATCTCGCCTCACGTCCAAACTTTGCCCATCCTTACGACGGTCGAAAAATGTCTCGAAATTTTGCGCGGCTCTGACGAAAATGTCGAAGGTCTAGTTTTCAAATCTAAAGACACCAAAGGTTTTGCCGACACCTCCATCGTTCGGTGTCGAAAGCGCTCTAGCACTTAAAGGCTTTTTCCGAAAAGAATTTCGGAGGAGCCAATGTCAAAAATTCGAATCGGAATGTCGGGATGGACCTTCGAAGGTTGGCGCGGTGGATTTTATCCAAAGGGTTTGGTTCAACGGCGTGAACTCGAATTTGCCAGCCGCCAAGTGAACTCGATTGAAGTGAACGGAACTTTCTATTCTCTGCAAAAGCCACCCACATTTCAAAAATGGCACGACGAGACTCCCGATGATTTTTGTTTCTCAATCAAAGCTCCTCAATACATCACTCACATTCGCCGTCTGAAAGACGTGTCTGAGCCGCTCGCCAATTTTTTTGCTTCAGGCTTGTTCTGTCTTCAGGCCAAGCTGGGTCCGATTCTCTGGCAATTTCCGCCCAATGTAACTTTGAAAGATGACCGTTTCGCAAAATTTTTCGAAATACTTCCCCGAACCACCAAAGAAGCCCTGATAATCGCAAAAAAACATTCGGCCAAAATGAATGACCGTGCCTTTTTAGAAATCGACGCCGATCGCCCTCTTCGTCACGCCTTTGAATTCCGTCATCCCAGTTTCATGACTGAGGATTTCATCCACCTACTCCGTCAAAACAATGTGGCCCTCGTCTTTGCTCACTCGGGACTGAAATCACCTTACAGCGAAGACCTGACCGCCGATTTCATCTACGCTCGAATGCACGGGCAAGATGCCACCTACAAAAATGGCTATCCCGACAAAATCCAAAGCTGGTGGGCGAACCGCGTGACCACCTGGTCAAAAGGACAACAACCCATCGACGCCATCTGCATTTCGTCAGACCCGCCAGCGAATGGACCCAGAGATTCCTACATCTATTTCGACACCGAAGCCAAAGATCATGCTCCCCTCGATGCCCTCAATCTCGCAAACAAACTAGGACTCAGTCTAGCGAGTGATCGAAATAGATTCAAAGTTGGCTGAGCCTCACCGATACCGAATTCCAGCCTCCCGCCGATACTTGAGCTGATTGTGAACCGAACATAGCGTCTGCAAATTCTCCATTCGATGATCCCCACCAGCCCATTTCGCCGTAAATCTATTTTTAGCGTCAAACTGTTTCTTATTTTTGCTGCGGCAGAATCGCCATCCCATCAGCTTCGAACTTAGTAATGCCACAGAAACTTTGCCACATTCGCCATCGCCACCTCTAAGTTTTTGGCAAAATTCGCAGCGACCTCGTGGCGAGCATTATCGGTGATGCCACGAATCTCTAAAAATGGAATTTGGTGCGAACGACAGGCTCTCGCCCCCCCCGCGCCTTCCCAGGCCACCCCGTGAGCTGAAGTTTTTTTAACTAACTCCTCGGCCCGAACCGAATCAATGATGTCCTCATCACCACTAGCGACAAGGCAAACTCGCCAGTGAAATCCAAATTTGGCATTGATCGCTGAGACCCGTGCGAGCATTTCTGCATGTCCAGAAAACATTGGTGACTTCGCATTCTGATCGAATCGCTCAATGTAGTCGTGCTCGATGATGTTTTCGGCCACCAATACATCCCCAATTTGCAACTCCGTCGCAAGCCCTCCGGCGCCACCCACACAAATTGCAAAACCAACTTCCTCGCCAAAGTGGGAAAGCCACTGCAGGGTCCGAACCGCAAATTCCACCTTGCCATGACCACCGCGAACCAAGATGAAGTTGCGCTCAGGAACGAAATAAATTTTCTCGATTTTTTTTTCAATGGTGAGACTTTGAGACTCATTCCCGACGTTTCGCCCGCACCGAATCTCTCGAGACTCGGTCTGGACTTCAGCGCCCAGTTTTCGAAAGCCCTCTGCGAGATACCGAAGTTCAACCTGCAGGGGGCAGATCACTAATGTTTTTGCGATCACCTAGACCTCTTCGACCGAAAAAATCAGAAGTCGCCCCTGATCATGAGCATATTTATTAGCTTGCGCGCATTTCATCTCGGCAATTTCGAAGGTGTAGATCCCAACCGCGCCAACCCCACCTCGATGAGCCTTCAGCATGATCGCACTGGCTTCATCGACCGTCTTTTGAAAACAGCGGCGCAACACCTCAACAACAAAATCTCGGGGCGTGTAAGGGTCATTGTGGACCAAAACCACGTACATCGCCGGTTCTTTCACAGCTTCACGAATTTCCGGTCTCACCACAGGCTGATCAGTGGGAGCGTCGGAATTTGCACCTGAATTTGCACCGAAATTTGTACTTGAATTTGCATTTGTTAGTCGCGGCTTGATTTCAATCATGAGAAGGACGAGTTTAACTCAAGTCGACCCGAATCACCAGGTTGGCCAATAGCATAAAGCAACCCCGGCAAAGATTTGAAGCCCCCGGGGCCCAAAAACGAGAGTCCACGTGAGAATTCAGACTTTTTCCTCCCTCGCACAGATGGCCGAAAATCAGTGGCAGAAGCTCGTTCCGCCGCAATTCCCATTTGTCAGTTATCAGTTTTTACACACACTGGAAGTCACGGGGTGCTTAGGACCACGAACTGGTTGGCATCCCTCTTATCTCACCGCCTGGGAGAATGACGAGCTCGTCGGCGCGATCATTTTATTTCACAAATCCAACAGCTACGGAGAATACATCTTCGATTTCGCATGGGCCCAAGCGCACGCAGCCTACGGCATTGAATATTATCCCAAATTGGTGGCGGCGATTCCTTTCACGCCCGCGACCGGGCCCAAACTCTTAACGTCACAAGCTCTTTCTCCAGAGAAGAAAACAGAAGTTGGCCAGAGCTTACTGAATTCCATTGCCGAATTCAGCCATCAAAACCCCGTAAGTTCCAGCCACGCCCTTTTTATCTCTCCAGACGAAGTTTCTAAGTTTCAGAACGCTGGCTATTTTTTGCGCGATAGCTTCCAATTTCATTGGTTCAATAGAGACTACAAACTTTTTTCTGATTTTCTGGCAGATTTAAAATCCAAACGGCGTCGCGAAATTTTGCGAGAACGAAATGTGGTGCGAAATGCGGGTCTCACAATTCACAGGCTAAATGGCAATCAACTTACTCCCGAACACGCAGATCTGATGTACGATTTTTATCTCAGCACCGTCGAAAAAAAACAGGGCTTTGCTTATCTCACCCGAGACTTCTTTGAAGAGATTTTTTCAACTTTTAAAAATCAAATTTTGCTGGTGCTTGCCAAAAACTCCATGAATCAACCTATCGCTGGAGCCCTCAATTATTTGGGCAACAAAACCATCTTTGGTCGCCAATGGGGTTGCCTGGAGGAGCACAAAGCCCTTCACTTTGAGCTTTGCTACTATCAAGGCATCGAGTTTGCGATTGACCACGGGCTCACGCTTTTCGAAGCCGGGGCTCAGGGCGAACATAAGTTTCCGCGTGGATTTCGACCAACTCTCACCTACAGCGCGCATCAGATCAAAGATTCAAAGTTAAATCTTGCGATTCAGAATTTCGTGATCGAGGAGCGACGTCAATTGCGAAGTCTCTTCAGCTATTACAAAGAGCACAGCCCATTCATCGTCACCGATTCTCTTTCGATCGAGTCTTCACCTTAAAATACGCTCGCTCATCAAGCATTCTCGTCGCGACTTTTAGCGCGGTTTTGAAATTCAAGAATTTGGCCATTCAAGTGACTTTCGGCGCGATAACGATCAAACGATTTCAATTCGTCCTGCTTTACGAACAGATCTTTAACACCAGCTCTTTGCAATCGTTCTTTTTGCGATGCCAAAAATCGTGCGCCCCTCGGTGTGTATAAAATATACTTTCCGTTAGCGGGAAAAAATAGGTACAGATCAAACGACAGCGTTTCATCCTCTTTCACATCTGTGATTCCAACCGACACCAAGTCCTCTGCGTTCATTGGCGTGTACATGATTTTGGCACGAGTGAAGGGGAAAAAGGCCATCGCTATCTCTTGGCCGCTGTGTACAGATTTTTTTAAAAATTCGGCGCACTCCGCGGACCAAGCCTCAAAGGCGACTTCTTTCAACTCGAGCTCCATGGGCTCATCGGCCGCAACGTTTTCTCCTCGGTCACGCAAAAATTGTTGCAGACGACTCTTTACTAGGGACAAAAATCCCAGATCAACTCGTTTCCGGTTGGCTTGGGCCGTGATCAAATAACCAGAAAACCGAGTGGAGTTGACGGTGATGCAAGAAACATGACTCGCCAAATGGAGAGCTTTTTGAACAGGCCCCGCAATTGAGGCTTCCTGCAAAACTCGCTCGACTCCGTCATCGAGATTTTGCAGCGCCAACGTCGACAAAGACTCTTCTCCCACTCCTGCGGGATCGAGATTAGCCAACAGCTCTTGAATTTCCAATTGAGGCAAATTCTCATCGCCTTTGGCAAAAATGGCCAAAGGCTGAGTGAGGCGCAAATGAGTATCACCTTCGGCCGAAACTTCACTGTGAATTCCCATATCACGAGCCATGGCCTTGTAGTTGCTCTCATCGAGTTGAAGATGATCAGCCGCCATCTCTTGCATCAGAGCTCGATAAATGCCTTTTTCCATAGCCGTGCCCGTGAGCGGAGGTCGCACAATGGATTTAAAATTTTTCTCTAAGTGCGTGTTGGGTCCGGGCCCCAAGTTTTCAATCATGGGAATCAGACAAACTTCTAAGCGACTTGCAATCAGCGGCAACAACACCGACAAACGCTTGGCCGGATGATGAAGAGAGACGATAAAAAATTTGGGCTGTTCCTGCAATAAAGTCTTAAGAGCCTCTTTGAGCTGATCAGTGATAGTGATTTTCCAATGGTGCGATTCTAAAAAACTCTTCGCCGTCGACGCCACTTCCTTGGCAAACTCGGGGCTCGTTAAAATGAGCACAGTCTTGGCAATGTCTTGGGTGTCCAAAGTTCGCAGTGACAAATGGGCCTCGAGGGATCAATTGATTTCGGAAACATATCTGAGCCGATAACACCTATTAGCCTAATGGATCGCAACGCGCTGTCAACTTTCAGAATGCAGTTTTATCACTTTTCAGAATGCAGAGTTGTCACTGCATATTCGTAATCCAAGTTCGCAAAACTTCGATGGAGGCTTCATCCATGCGGCCACTTTGAGGCATCACAGAACCACAGCCGGAACCCTCCGTAACGCGACAAAATAAATAAGAGGTGTCATTCGCGGCTCCCTTGATAATCCGACTGGAAGATACAAAATCCTCTTCGGGAGTGTTGCTATTGAACCCATGACTGTCGTGACAGGTGTCGCATTGAGCAGAAATCACAGCGCGAGCCGCTGTAAAATTTGGATTCGAACCGTCATCAACCAACTCTGGTCCGTCATCCTCTGACGAGTTCTCAGTTTGCAAACAGGCTGTAAGGCAAAAAGTTTGAAGGACTAGGACCACGAGCAGCTTTTTCATCCAGATGTTCTCCCAATTCCCCAGCGAGTGCGGGGACCTGAATATGGTAACTCTAGACTTTGCGAACTTCAAGAGTGGGAACGAACTGGATTTAAGTCGCGGTTATTCGTTCACTCTGAAGCTTTTTTGAAATTGTGAAATTGTCTGAAAGTTGTTGAACTGCGGGTTCCAAGTAGGATTGTTACGGAAGCGGAGCAAGCCAAGGTGGAAAATCGCCGAGCTCCATTTCGGGATTGCGCCCAAGATCCACCAATCGTGACCATTCACTGGTGAGAAGATAGCTCTGATCATTCTCCGCCATTTCATTGGAAACTGACGATCCTTGCTCACAATTTGAAAAAGGCTCATACGTCGTCGCGTGACAGATAGCCAAGCGAAGTGGCAATTGATCATCGCCCTGACGCAACAGCCACTCCTCAGCAGTGAGTGGAGCGATCGGATCCATCGCTGGATCCAAAACAAACGCCGCCTTTTCAGTCCTCAGCACTGGCGCCACATGATACCACCACGTGACGGTCCCCGATGGCGTATTGGGCGTTTTCACCTGCAGGTTACCGAAGCTAAAAATCTTTTGCACGACCACCACTGAACCCGCGAAGGCATTGTGAATCATCAGAGCCGCGCGCGCAAAACATCCGTCATCGGGAAAGAGCCAAGTTGAACGGCGCTTAGCATCTGGTCTTTGGGAATCCTCCAAAAACCTCAAATCCCGGACGTTTTTAAATATCTCCACAACCTGTTCGTCGGTAAAAATCGTCGCTTGCAACTTTTCTAATTCAGCCATCACAGAGACGGCCTCGGTCGCCTGCGCCGAATCCAAAGCCGTGCGCCCCGAAACCGCCGCCGGATTCTGAGTTTGATCCCAGCGATCCCGCCACTGGCTGCGCCGAAAATCCCGAACCGCCCGCCAGTCCGTCGCCTCAGGGCGTTGCGCCGAAGGCGCACTGAGTGCCCGAGCCGAAGGCGCACTGAGTGCCCGAGCCGAAGGCGTCGCCTGCGATACTCCAACAACTCCCATCGCCACCGCAAAAACCAATGCAGTTAATCGCCACCGTGTCGCGAATGATTTTCCAAACGGCTGTCCAAACGGCTGTCCAAATGATTGTCCAATCGGCTTTCCGAATGGTTTTACCGATGAGTTGAA
The DNA here is from genome assembly GCA_937900305.1 of uncultured Pseudobdellovibrionaceae bacterium. Taxonomy (GTDB): domain Bacteria; phylum Bdellovibrionota; class Bdellovibrionia; order Bdellovibrionales; family Bdellovibrionaceae; genus CALCCV01. The sequence continues at coordinate 7,578 of CALCCV010000209.1, forward strand.
GTATGAATTTATTTTACTCACAATGCCTCCCTGCGCCGAACCGAAACTCTTATTCTCCGCACTTTACGAATTCGCCCTTACACTTGAGTGACTCTTTAGTTTCTGTCATACACTTTTTTAAAACAGCGGCCCGCGCTTTTGTTTCAGATTTGTCTTCGGCCGACACGGTGCCATGAAATGAGGTTTCAATCAGGCACGTATAAGTTATATCCTTTTCTGCGGAAGGTTCCTTCGTTTCCAATTCAAATATGCGATCTTGCAATTGCCGAACGGCGCGCTCAAGGCGATAGATTCTTCGCTCTAGTTCTCGCTTAGTGATTTCACCTTCAGAAGACTCGTCCTCGCCCAATTCAATCCGAATCACTTCTGGAGAACTCCTGCGAGCCCAAGTTGGAAGCGCAAACACAAATCCAGCAACCAAAGTAGCGGCCATTCCCATTTTCTTGAATCGGCTCAAAGTTTTCATGTTCATCTCCATTTTTAACCACCTTAAAGCAGCTGAATTTCAGCAGCTCATTTTAAGTGCCTCACCATTGAGGGACTCTGTGTTTTGTTTTGTCAGCCAAAACACTCGCCCCTAGCACAACACGGCCACTGGGACGAACTCAACATTTCGCAAGGCTTCAGGCCAGCAAAATGACGAGCGAGGCTTTGCCGTCATCGTTGGCGTCGAAGAAAAGTCACTCACCAGCTGCCCAGGGGCCGAACTTTTTGCGTGGCCATCACTAAATCGGTGTACTCCCTTTGCATTCGTTCCAAAACCTGCAGCGCAAAATCTTTAGCCGAAATTTTCCAATCTGACAGCGCACAAGTGGCCACAGGGGTTCCTTCATTATTCACGTTCACCGCAAAATGGACCATGGTCGAAACCCCCGACACCGACGCAATCGAGATGCTCAGCTTCCGCCCCTCCCAATAGATGTCATCTCCTTTTCGCTGAAGAACCAGTTCAGGACGCAGCTCCCGAATCAGATCAGCGACGAGACTGGCGAACAATCGTTGCAGAGCCACGCCAAAGTGCATATCGCGATGAAAAACCTCCACCACGAAGTGAAGCATTTGGTCGCCAGCAATTCGAGAATGATCCCGCAAATCTTCGCCATCCACCATGTGCTGAAACGGAATTTCACAAGGACCACACCAAGCCACCACCGAATCCCCCAAAAGTCCCCATTGCAAATAGGCATAGAGCGATTTGAGCTGCTCTCCAGAATAGCTGAACGTTTCAGCGATAAATAAAGTTTTCATCTCTTTCCCTTCAAAGGTCTTTGGACCACGGCAGCTGGGAATCTGAAACTCCCGCTTCACGAAAGGCCCGGCGCGAACGCAAACAGGATTCGCAGTCCCCACACCAGGTCGGTCCATTCTGGTAACAGGGCCACAGGAGTTCAAATGGCAGTTGAATCTTTTGACCTTCAACCGCGATCTCGGTCTTCGACATCGCCGTCGAATGGCAATGCACTTTCACCTTACCGAGAGTTGAAAACTCAAAACTTTGGTTGAGAGATTGCAGATAAGCCTCAGAATTATCAGGAAATGTCGCCGCTTCTTCGATGTTGAAGCCGGGCATGACCCGTTCGATTCCTCGCCCCTCCGCCACCCCCGCGGCAATATTCAAAAAGATGCCATTGCGGTTGGGAACCCAAACCGACTTCATCGTCGCTTCACTCTGAACCAGGTTGTCGATGGCCACATCATCACGAATGGGCAACGGCTTCAAAGCATCCGTCAGGCTGCTTTGAGAAAAGAGGGAAAAAAAGGGCAATTTGAGAATCAGGTGCTCAACGCCGGCGCGTTCGCAGAGAGCCGCGGCAGCCTTCAGTTCAGCAGGCGCAGCTCGTTGGCCATAATCAAAGGTGATGGCGAGGGCCACACTAGCGCTCTGGGCTTCACGCCAAAAACCAAAACTCGAGTCCAAACCACCGCTCAAAAGCACCAAACTTTTAGACATCCCTGTCTCAATCAAACTTTGACGATTTTGTCAAAACTTCGCGAGGCAACGAGAGACTGAATTCGCAAAGGGCAAGGGCTCTTCGGTCATTTCCATTTCACCGATGGAGTCCACGACCGCCTTGCCTTTGAACTGGAGAGTCGATTGCTGGAGGTAGTGATTGTACGACAGCGTACCGATCACGTAACCCCGCCCCTCGCTGGCCATTTGGCGCTCTTCCGCGCTGGCCGAAAAATGAATTCCTCGCAATCCGGTCACTCCAAAACGCATTTGCAAATGTTTGCCCTTGAGCTCCTGCCAACGAATCAACGATGCCGGAATGGCCACCACAGGACTTTCAAATTCTTTCCCAAATGGTGTCAATCGAGGAAACCATTCAAAAAACTCACTCACTTCCCGCTGTGAAGACAACAAAAGATCCACATGACTGATTTTTTCCGCGGACTCCGTCACCGGGCGGGCGGCGATCTCTTCAAGCTTCGCCACAAAAAGTGGCCAGTGCTCCACTTTCAATTCAAATCCAGCCGCCTTTTCGTGACCACCGAAGCGCTCGAGCCATTCGGTGGCTTCGGCCATCACTTCCACCAAGTGAAACGACATGTCTTCGGGAGCTCGCGCACTTCCCACCACTTTTCCATCGATCAAACTGCCAATGAAGGCCGGCAAACCGTGCGTTTTGACTAAGTGCTGAGCAACTAAACCGATCACACCTTTGTGAAATTCAGCCGACTGCAAACAAATCACTTTTGTTTCAGGTAAAACTTGATCTTTCACTATATCGATAGCCAGCTGCTGAAGATCGCGACGACTTTCATTTGCGGCCAATGCCGTCCTCACGAGCTCTTCTTCACCGGAACGGGACGCCCGCCACAGCAAATCTTGCGCCCGCACCTCACCGTCCAATCGAGTGAGTGCATTGAGTTTTGGACCAATTTTCATACCCACGTCTTCCGCCGTCAGCGTGAGGCCATAAAGCTGCAATCGATTCAATAAAATTTGGAGCGCGGGTCGTTGAGTTTTGCCAAGCTCAAGCAGTCCCAATTTAACCAACAACCAATTGTCGCCGCGAATCGGAACCATGTCTGAAATTGTGGCGATCGCAAAAAGATCTAAAAGCGACTTCAGATGTAAACAATCTGAGCGCTGACCCAACTCATGAACAAATGCCGACTTCAAGGCCCGCAAAAGATAAAGGCCTACCCCCGAGCCAGAGAGATATCCCAATTCTGATGGACAACCACCCTGATTGGGATTGACGATCGCAAATGCCTTTGGCAACTCGGGCCCCGGCAAATGATGATCTGTCAGAATCACATCTACGCCCTGCTGATTCAACCACTCCACCGTTTCAACTGCCGTGATCCCCACGTCAACAGTCACAATCACCTGCACACCCAGATCCACCAACTCTTGCGCTAAAGATTGATGAAACCCATAGCCCTCTTTCAGCCGACGAGGCTGAACAGGTGTCACATTTTGAAAACCCAACTGACGAAATCCTTCGGTCAGCAAAACCAGGCCACAGGTTCCATCTAAGTCAAAATCACCGTACACAGCAATTTTTTGTTGCTGCTGAAAAGCTGTGATCATTCGCCGAACAGCCACATTCATGTTTTTCAAAGTGAAAGGATCTTTTAAAATTTCAAGTTTTG
>CALCCV010000210.1 GCA_937900305.1 uncultured Pseudobdellovibrionaceae bacterium
CGATGGCTGAATCGATCTGTTCGCGGTCAGGAGTGTTTGAATGGAACAATGAACCCAAGCCGAATGAGCCCCGTTACCTTGTGGGCAGCGATGCTCGACGAAAACTCGAGCTCAATTGCAATTTAGATTTTGATTTGCGCTCGGGCATGGAAGATTATTTTCGCAACTGCATTCACAGCTCGGTGGACTCTTGCGCCAAATGATCCTGCGCCAATTGAAAAAGTGGCTCAAAGTTCATCCACCGGCTGGTTCCACGCCAACATTTTCAATTTTAACCTGCCTCTATGAAAAATCTAACGCCGATTTTTTTGGCCAAGCCGCAGACTCGGTCCGAGCTCAAACGGCCCGAAACTTTCAATGGGTGGTCCTCATGCAAGGAGCTGGGACGCCGGAGTTGGAGCAAGCTCTTCGCTTGGCGCAGCGGCAGCTGGGCGACCAACTCCTTCTCCTTAGGTCTCCGACCAACATGGGCATCATCGCGGGACTGCGGTTTTGTTTTGAACGGGCCACGCAAGACTATGTTTTCGTTTTGGACGGCGACGACCTATTGCACACGTCGGCCATTTCAGCGCTGTCTGATTTCGCAAGGGACCAAAAAAGTCCCGATCTGATCTTTTCAGATGAAGATCACATCAAGGGAACTCAGCGATTTGCACCTTATCTGCGACCGGGCTGGGATCCTGTTTTGAACCTCTCGTCGTCGTACATCTGGCATATTTTGGCTTTTCGCCGAGACGTCGGAATCGAACTCGGTGTTTACTCTGACAAAGCGAGTGAATTCTGCCAGGATTGGGATACGGTTTGTCGATTTTATCTGGCCGAAAAAAACATACGGCACCTGCCGAAAACCCTCTATCATTGGCGCCAACATGAAGCCTCGTCCACCAATACAACTCAGGTCCACCAGGGCTCTTTCGATTCGCAAAAAAATGTTTTGCAGCGGATTTTGAGCAAAAGGAATTTAGCTTCGACGTTTCAGGTTTCTGATTTTCCGCTTTTCCGCGGAGCTCGCGAGTTTTGGCTCCAATCGGAGCCAAAAAATTTCGCGGCCGTGATTTGGCTCGAATCGGCTGCGACCTCCTATGCACTGAGCGACCTTCTGGAAAACCTGCCACCTCAGTGTCGAGAAGTGATCGTGATGGGCCCCCGCCCTTCCGGCACAGATCTCGGTTTGGCAAAGTCCCCACAGTTTTGCCAAAGAGAGGAATTGGGTTCGGCCATTTCTGGACTGAGCTGTGAATTCGTTCTTTTTTTTAGCAGCTTGGTGAAGCCCAATCCCGAACACCTGAGCCAAGAGATGGCAGGACTTTATCAACTGCACAGTTCCGTGGAGGTCATCGCCGGAGTCATTGCTCATTCTTCCGGCACAGTTTTCGGTGGCGACGAAGTGTTCTCGAACTTTTCGCCCTTAGTTTGTCCGTCGCTGGGCAGTGGTTCCATGGATCCAGGATACATGAGTCTGCGCTTGAAACCTCATCAAGTGTCAGCTCCCAACGCGCGCTTTTTCAGTGCGAGAAGAGATTTTTTAGCGACCGCCCTTTCGATCAACTCCAAATTCAGAGATGAAACCCTCACCTCTCTCGGTTATTTTTTAGGTGCCACCGCCTTTCAAAATCTCAAGACGGTCGCCTACTCTCCGCTTTTGCACTCGCAAACCGAGACTCCCGCCGAAACTTTTCGGTTGAGCGAATTGCCAGACCTTGACTCTTGGTGTTACTCTCATCGAGCCGAGGACGCTTGGGTCCATTTCTACAAAGCCGTAAATTTGAACTTATAGACTTCAGTTTTTGCAATACTTCCAATTTTACAATAGAAAGGGCTATGTCCTTTTCTCCACTTGCATTTGCAAAATCTCATTTTGTTCGGCCTTTGGCTTGGGCCATGATGATATTACCGGCTTTGTTTCTGTTCGTGATGATTCAATACTCTGCGATTCTGTTTCCTTTTTGGGATCACGTCGAGCTGACGCTGATGTTTGAACGGTTTTACAATCACCAGCTTCAGCTCGCCGATTTCTTTCAACCTCACAATCACGCCAGGCCGGTCTTTTACCATCTGATTTATTTCTTCAGTGGAATCCTCACCCGCTGGGACATCCGAGCGGAATATCCTTATATGATAGCGACGATACATGGCGGCTTCGTTTTGCTATTTTTAACATTTAAAAAAACCTTACCTCCGACCAATATAAATTTGGTCTTGGCCGGGCTTGCAGCGATGTTTTACTTTTCGCCGACGGGCCATAACAATCATTGGTGGTCACTGATGATGATGATGAATCTCGCCGTCACCTTTGTGATGGCTGCATTTTTGATTTTGGGGCGAAACCCGATGTCTTTGAAAGTGGCTGCAGGTGTCGTTGCTTTTGTATTTTGCTCGGCCTTTTCCGTGACGAACGCGATCATCCTGTTACCTATTTTTTCGGTGGTGACGTTGATAGCCAATGACTTTTCATCCCGGGCGAAAAAGATTTCAGCGATCTATTTTGCATTTTTTCTCATTTTGATTGCGATCTATATTCCAGGCCTCGGTCCTTCGGGTTCACCGCAGGGTCGGCCGAGTCTTTTAGAAATGTTTAACTTTTGCGCCCTCTACATCGGAGTGCCGCTCGGCAACCTCTTGGACTTTAGCTTTATCTCTAATTTTGATCTACCCACCAATCCCCGAACGACGGGAATCAACTTTGTCGCCGGAATCTTCACCGGCCTAGTTTGTGTGTTTTTGATTTACAAAAACTGGTGTCGGAGGGCCTCTGCCGCATTTCAAATTGCCGTGGCTTCCATTTGTTTTGCCTTTGGTTCTGCCCTAATGACGGCTTATGGGCGTGCAAATTTTGATTCTTATGGCATTCACAACGCCAATGCGAGTCGGTACAGTGTCTTTTCGAACTTTGCCATTTATGGCGCCTTGATTCTCGTGGCTTTGAATTGGCCATTTTTTCGAATCCGCACCAAAAAAATTCTCGCGGTCAGTTTTGCATTTTTTGTTTTGGTGGCCGCCAGTGCCTACCGGGATTCTTTTCGGGTCTATGACTCTTCCCGAAAATTCAATCACCTCCTGGCCCGCGTTTACAATGCGAACGCGGCAAAGACCGTTGAAGACCAGTATGTTTATCCAGATCCTCTCATCACTGATTCCAAACGTGCCACGATGAAAAACTATAAGTTTGGTCCCTATCGTTACGAATAGAAAAGGATGCCAATGAAACGTGTGACGATAATTTGTCCCGTCTACAATGAACAGCAGAGCATTCCGCTCTTTTATAAAAAAGTGCGCGAGATCATGGACTCTCTCAAAGGACGATACAGCACAAACCTGCTATTCATGAACAATGCTTCGACAGATGAATCACTGCCCATCATCGAAGGCCTGATGAAGGCGGACCCAGATGTCTATTGCATCACTCTGTCCATCAACCGGGGATATCAGATTTCGGTGGAGTTTGGCCTGAAAAATGCCGTGGGTGATCTGTTCATGGTCGTCGACGTCGACTGCGAAGACCCGCCAGAAATGGTCAACGTTTTCTTAGAAGAACATGAATCTGGTTTCGACATTGTCTATGGTGAACGCGTGGACCGTGAGGAGTCCGCAGCCTTAAAGAAAGCTCGAAAACTGTTTTACCGGCTGACCCGAGCTCTGTCCGATGAAAATTTTTTATTGGACATGGCCGAATTCTGTCTGCTGACCTCTGAAGTTCGGGACGCCATTGCTAAGGATGAAACCTCTTATCCGTTTATTCGAGCTTCCATTGGGCGAATTGGATTTAAAATCAAAGGCATTCCTTATCGCCGCCACAAACGAATTGCGGGAAAAACCAATTACAATCTCTATCGCATGTTTCACTTTGCGATTGCTGGAATTTTATCGAGCTCCACCCTCCCCCTGCGGTTTCTGGTTTACATTTTTCCGATCATCTTTCTGATCAATATCGCCGAATTGATCTGCTATTTAATGACTTCTGAGTTGGCGCGGGTGTTTGAGGCGTTGTTTTTAAATTCCCTTTACATGGCATTCGGCACCGCCTTCTTTTGTATATATCTGGCAAGAACTTATAAAAATGGTCTTGGCCGACCCAACGCGCACCTGATCAAGCGGTTCTCGCGACTGCAGTCAGCGAATTCCTAATGGCGGGAGTCTTGAACCAAAAGCGGAGTTTCGATGGCGGCTTCTCTTGCCAGTCCGAAACCCACTTTCCCGACCGCTATCGAAACCTGGAGGAGATTTTTTCCCGCAGCGACCGATCCTATTCCCTGCTGGGCGCTGGACTCTCCTACACGGCGGCAGGATTTGGTTCTCACTCCGATTCCGTGAGCCTCAAAGACTTTGATCGAATCCTCAGTTTCGACTCGCAAGCGGGCGAAATTGAAGTCGAGGCAGGCATGAGCTTAGGAAAGCTCGCCCAGTTCACGATTCCTCGTGGCTGGCTTTTGGCCGTGCAACCGGGTCATCCCAGCATCACCGTGGGCGGTTGCCTAGGTGCGGATGTGCATGGAAAAAATCACGCCAAAGATGGCACCTTCAAAAACCAAGTTCTCTCCTTCCGACTTTTTCATCCCGACAAGGGCTGGATCACGGCAGATCGCCAGACCAACTTAAGTCTTTTTGACCTTACCTGCGGAGGCTACGGTCTATCGGGCGTGGTGCTTTCGATAAAACTTCGCCTCACAGCGGCCTGTCAAAAGGTTCGAATGCAGCACCATTCGCTCGCCTCAATTTTCGAACTGCCCAAAGTGCTGGAGGAGCTCTCTGCAAAATCAGATCTTCTTTACTCTTGGCATGACTTTTCGTCGGCCGCCAAACAAGGCCGGGGATTTGTCATTCAAGGAGTTTTCGAACCCAACATCGAAAGGTCTATAAACACCGACCCAGGATCTGAATTTCACTTTCAGCCTTTGAGGTCCATAGATCGAGGAACTGGCTTACCCAATGTCTACTCGAACCTCTTTATTAAATTTTTAAATATGGGCTACGGCCACTCGATGAAGCGCAAAATACACAAAGTGACTTCTGAAAATTTGTTTGAATCGACGTTCCCCATCGCAAAAAAGACCATTTATTTTGATCTATTTGGCAGAGCCGGTTTTTTCGAGGTGCAATTGATCGTTCCCAGCGATCGGTTTGCAGATTTTTCGAAAGCTGTTTTGGCCTACCTGCAAAAGCATTCACCCGTGGTGACCTTGGGTTCGGCAAAAATTTTCAAGGGTCAGGCAAATTTTCTCAGGTTTTCGGGCGAAGGAATTTGTTTTGGAGTGAACACACCTCAAACAGAATCTGGGCGAAAACTTGTTGAGTTCTTAAATGGCTTGGCCAGCGAACTAAAATTGAAACAAAATTTAATTAAAAACTCCACTCTCACTTCCGAGATGGTGAAATCTGGGTATCCAGACTTTGAGGCCTTTCGAACCGCGCTCAATCAATGGGACAGCCGCCGACGGTTTCGCAGCGAAATGTCAGAAAGGCTGGCTCTGTGAATTTGATTGTGGGAGCCTCGGGTGGCCTGGGCCGAAGATTGGCTGAACAGCTCGCCCAACAAAAACAAAACCTGCTTCTGGTTTCGTCGGATGCCCGCGACCTATGCGCCCTCGCCACAGACTTAAAGATTCGTTTCGAGGTCCAAGCGGAAATCTTAGAGGCGAATCTATCCACCCGCGAAGGAGTGGATCAGTTTTTGGATGATCTCAAAGCCCACTCTCAGCAACTGAACGCTGCTTTTTTTCCACTGGGATATTCGCTCACCGCAGATCAAATGGATCTCACGGCCCAACAGATCGACGCCATCTTCTCCGTGAATCTGATCTCGACGATCAAAACCGTTCAAGTTCTGATGGCCGTCTCAAAGAATCCCACTTTGACGCTCGCATTTTTTGGCTCGATCGCCCAAAGCCGCGGCCGCAACGGGAATATCGTCTACGCTTCGGCGAAGCGAGGATTGACGTCCTTTTTTGAAAGTCTCAAGCATCGCAGTTTTCAAAAAGGCCAGGTACGGCCTTACTTATTTCAGATTGGTTACATGGAATCGCAACAAACCTTGGGCAAGAAACTGCTATTCCCCGTGAGCGATCCCAATGGGGTGGCCGCCACGGTCTTAACCAAAATCAAAACCAAGCCACCCGGCGAATTTTATGTCCCCGGATTTTGGCGACTGTTCTGCAGTCTTTTGCGGGCGCTTCCCTGGAGCGTCTACTCCCGCTTGAAATTCTAAAAAATTATTTTCTTTTTTTCGGCAACAAATCCATGATGCGAGTGACAAACGTATCTGGAATGTTGAAAGTTGATTTCAACTTATGAAAAGTTCTCAGCGCCAATTTATCGATAAAAATCAAAACGGCTTTGAACGAATTGTCTTTCGGCCGAGCCCGGTACTCTGTCGAAATCGGCACGGTCGTTCGATCAATAGAATAATAATAGAGGGCAATGGACTTTCGCTTCACTCCCGGAGGGCAGGTCGTGGGTTCTGGATGACCATGAAAAGAAGTTTCATCGGTCGAAAAAACCACACAGCGATTGAAAATCGGCGCCACCTTCACCTGACACTCCTTCATATCGCGAGACCAGAGCTCAAGATGACTGCCCCAATCGTCCTGCCAGCCCTCATTGAGGTAAACCAAAACGTTGAGACGACGGCGCCATTCATGTCGGTAAGGATGCACCGTAAAATCCGCGTGGATGTTCAAAAACCCACCGCGTTCCGACTGATGGGGACCGGCTGACGTCAAGCCGGGATCGGCGATCAAATTTTCGATGCCCGTCAATTCCGTCAGAAACTTTAAAAATTCTGGTGAATTCAATTCGCCGATCAACGTCGCCACAGAGGAAGGAAGCGTCTTTGCATTCCCACCCTGCTTGTTTTCATTGTAGTGGCGATAGCTTTGCCAATCTACGGCTGCATAATCAGCCGCCGCTTGCCGAGCCAAATCAGGATTTACAATACCATCCATCACGATGTGCGGGAACGGCCGATCCGTCTGATAGCTGCGTTTGAGCTCCGAGGCTTTTTTGAACCACTTGTCATAATCAAAAATCTGAGCTTTCGCCTCTCCCTGATTGGGATTCTGATTTGGGATCTGATTTGAATTCAAACTGGAGATCTGAGATGGATCCTGAACTTCGGTGCGTGTCACGTGCCACTCCCTCGAAAATATCGACAAAAAAATCAACCAAAAATCGATCCTCACTTTATAGGCCGCGGACTCAAATTGTACAACGTTTCGGGACCTGATGCGCCGAGTCCCACGGCCTCAGTCTTTACACAAAAAATCCGCTGGCCTATATTGCCGGAAATGAAGATCGGTCCCTCATGCTAAGCAAAATCTCGAATCCTCTCTCAAAATCTCAAAGCCTCAAACACACTGTTTGGATCATTCTCGCGGTGCTCTGTGGGATGGCCGCAGAATCCTTGTATCGAAACCATCTCAAACAGACGGACAACATTCGCATTCTGGTGGACGCCGAAATTGAGCGAGGCGGATACTTTGAGCTTTTTTTCAACAAAAAGTATGCGGCTCTGCCCATTGCACCCGGAGTTCGACACACGTATGTGTTTGAAAACGTCGACTCCAAATTGGAATTTTTGAGACTCGATCCAGGGGATTTAGATCGAGCTCCGGGCAAACTGTATTCTGTGGAGATTGAAAATGTTGGCAAAAACAAACAGTCCTTAAATGCCCAAGACCTCTCCGCCTGGGGTCCCCAAAACATGACAGCATTTAAATTAAACGGTGATCACATCGACTTCATCTCAG
>CALCCV010000211.1 GCA_937900305.1 uncultured Pseudobdellovibrionaceae bacterium
TGGAGAAAACGATCCCGCAGCATTCAGAAAACCTCTAGAAGTTGTAGTGGCTCCAGAAAACGAGGTCCCATGAACTCCATTCCCTGATGAATCGCGAACCTCACCGGCAGTTCCGTTCCAAGAGGTTTCATTCATATGCCAAAGACCAGCCAAGCTATTTCCTAAATCCGCACCTCCGGCAGAAATGGCGGAGTAATTCGCTGCGGATTCTGAATTTGCTGAGCCATTGGAGTCCGTGTCGCCGGGAAGCTGTTTGAAGAATGGCAAAGAGGTGAACCAGCTCAACTTAGTCCACGAAGCCGCTGCTGCTGAATTGGAAACTGGTGAGATGTAAAGACCAGAATACTTCTGCTTTTGGCGATTATAAATCAAGCCAACTTCAGAACTGTCTAAGACCGTGTTCCACACACCCCAGTCATCATAGTTTGTTGTTCCATTAGTTGTAACTCTTCTAAAGACAAAATTGGCAACACCTGACGCAAATCCAGTTCCATGTGAATAGCTGCAGGTGTTTGCAAGATTTCCATCAACGTAAAATTTTACACTGCCACTTGATAAGGTGAAAAAGACATAGTGCCACGCCCCATCAAGGACGGCATAGTTAGAAGCCGTACATCCCGCATTCGTTTGTGCCGAGGTATCAACACGGAGATAGAGCGCACTGGTTGTGCCTTCGCGAACCACATTCCAACCACGGGGAGGAGCTCCAAAGTCATTTGCATCGATAAAATTCTCATATGAAATGGCCGTGCCACCAGTTTGCTTAATCCACCCACCTAGGCTCATGTTGTTACTCAAAGAGGTGACATTGGTTCCGGCGCAATTTGTATAACCTAAGTTTGCTGTCAGCCCGATACCTTGCTGCAGTTTTCCTGTTGAATAAGTTGCATCGGTCGATGAACTTGCGACACAAGTTGTACCTCCCTTATCCACTGCAAAACTGCTTGTGGAAACGCCACCAGATCCATTCATCTTCCAGTACCAGACAAGATTATTCCATTGAGGAGCCCAACTGCTTTCAAGCTCATTCGTTGAAGGACTCACTTTGTCGATAGTGAGACTGCTTGTCGCGCCATCATAAGTTGTTCCCAAATGAGTCCCGGCATCAAATTCTGCTTGCATGTTTTGCGTGAGATCTAGTGGGGTGAGGGTTGCTTTGTTTAAAGCCGAAGAGGTGGTGAACAAGCTTGCATCATATGTGAAATGCCCTGTCGTCCCAAAGTTCCACGAATCAGCTCGATAGGTGTATCCGCCAGTGGAAGTCACGGTTCTTGGGCCAGAGGGTTGCGAGCCAGCTGAATTTGACAACACGACATCGACTGCTCCCGCAGTCCCTGCAGGAGTGATGCAAGTAAAGGACCCGGAGCTGACCACAGTGGGGCTGGTACAGATGGCTCCGCCAACTGTGGCCGTGGCGCCAGAGAGAAATCCCGCTCCACTGATGGTGAGCGTGGTTCCACCGGCATCGCTACCTTCTGTGGGAGAGATTCCCGAAATTGTGGGACTGTCATCATTTGTAATTTGGCCTGTGGCGGTCGCTGTTGCGATCGTGGCACCCGTGGGATTTGAAAGCGCAAGAGAGAAGGTCTCATCAGTTTCAAAGATAGCATCTACGACGAGCGGAATGGAGATCGTGCCCGAAGTTGAACCTGCAGCAATTGCAAGAGTTCCAGACGTCGCTGTGTAGTCCGATCCTGCCGTGGCTGTTGCATTACTTGTTGAGTAGTCCACGGTCAGCGGAAAAACCGTGTTTCCTGTTTTGGTAACGGTGAATTGAATAGTTCCTGAATCCTCATTTGCCGAAGCGTTGGTGATGGAAAGAACCGGAGGACTCTCATCATCAGAAATTGCGCCAATACCTTGTGCGTCGCTCAAAGTTGCGCTGGAGGGCGAAGAAAGATCCAATGTGAAAGTCTCATTACCTTCATAAATGGTGTCGTCAATCAGCGGCACAGAAACCGTTGCGGTCAGTTGCCCTGCGGGGATTGTCACTGTTCCGAGACTGATTTGAAAGTCCACGCCAATCAGTGCCGTGACTCCAGAGACGGTATAGTTGACAGAAATGTCTTTTCCGGAGATTGCAGACAAATTTATGGTAAAGACTGAGGCTCCTGAGTTCTCAAGGGACGTGACATCGTTCACGGCAAGCGTGGGAGTCGCATCATCATCAATGATCGTAACAGTTGTGGAAGGTGTTAGGATTGTCACCGCATTTGAGGCGTTCGTGATATTGATTTTGAAAGTTTCGTTCTCCTCATTAATTCCATCTGAAAGAATCAGAAGACTTTTTGAAACCTGGGTTTGACCTGCGGGAATTGTCATCGTTCCCGAAATGGCTGTGTAATCAACTCCTGCTATTGCAGTTGAGTTGTTCGTCGTATAGTCGAAAGTGACATCTTCGGTGGCGACGTTGGATAAAGTGAACACGAGCGAAACTGTCCCAGCGCTCTCATTGACAGATAGTGGCGCAAGAGAGAGCCCAATATGGGTTTCATCATCGATCACATTGAGCTGAATATGAACTTCGTTTTCGAAGCTCGATCCCCAAATTCTTAAGGTGTAAGAAGAATTTCCCTGAAAAAGAGAGTCCTCTACCGTGTTGATCAAAAAGGAAAAGTTTTTCTTTCCAGTCAGAACTTCTCCACTTCCAGAGGAGGCGACAAACCGAGTGTCTTTAGGCGTGATTTCCCATTGAAATGTGACATCCGTTTTTGCTGATTCCTCAAGACCACTAAGAACTGTGAGTCCATCTCCTTCCGTGATGTTGATTAAGTCTGAGTCAGTTGTGATTATAGTGGACCAAGCCGATGAGGGATCGTCCTCAAAGAGACTGGTGATTTCGCCCGAAATGCCTCCGCAGCCAGAAAGGCCAACTGCCAATGACAAAAATATCATCAGCTTAATGAGAAATATCATCAGCTTAATGAGAGTTGCAAACGCACCGCTTTTCACCCTTAGCTCTTCGGCTAGTCTTGGCGAAATCTTAAAGAGAAACCAGTGACTCAAAACGAGGGTCGTCTCATTTTGAAATGTCTTGTGCTGACACACTAACTTGCAAGTAGAAATCCAAAGATTTGCTTAATCTTACCTACTAAAATGAGCAGGAAAAATTTCCTGGCCGTGGCAGCTCTAGAGTTGAATGATTTTCGCCAACTGTAGTTGCCATTTTGAATTTTATTTTTTCAAAATTCACACCCATGTTGTGGGTGATCTCATGGCCCTCGATAACAAGAAGCATATCACCTTCATATTTAGCCGAGGTAACTTGGAATTTCGTTGATGAGATAAGTTCATTGATTACCCACTCTTGTATCACAACAGTTTGCACTTGTGCAGATTCAACACTTTTGATTGTGCGATACTGGTTACTTTGGGTCTGCTCGACACATGAAAATGCCGCAAACTCAGAGGGAATTAGCTGTTGCGAAAAATTTCCTGTTTGGGCCTGAAGGCTGGGACTCATTGCGAATGCCAATAGCATTGTGGAGACTAGTTTTGTCATATTTAAATCCTTTTTTTGTTGTTCACGCGGGTGCTTTTTCGGCACCCTTGTTTGATCAGGAAGATAGTGATAGTTTGAGTCAAAATCCACTTAGAAATCGTGGACGATTCGAAGGCTTGAGATGAATCTGCCATTTACAGAGCTCGAAAAGGATTGGGATGATGGAAAACTTACAACGGTTAGACGTAAGATTTTTGCTTTTCTCAAAAACGAAAGATCTACTTTAACGGCTCGACTGCAGGTCGCTCTTTTTTATTTTCACCTCCAGGATTTTCGAGCTGCGATTAAATATGTTCCATTGCATGAAATATTGAATACCAATGTAACAAAGTGGCGACGCATTGAGGTTGAGTGCTTAGTTTTTGCTGCAAGAATATTGAATGTTCTAGGGGCCTCTGCTTACGCTTTTAATTTGCTCGAGAAAATTCCAGAAAAACAACTTGAGCCTTTTAACAGATACGTTGCCGGAATATTTTGCACGAACCGACGTTTTCGCGAGGCGATCCCCATTTTTACTTCTTTAGTATCTTCGCAAGCGCCATCAGACGAAGACAGTGCTTTGCCTTTGGCTCGATGTTTTTCTGGGATGGGGAGATACGCGGAGGCCTTCGAGACGATTGAGCAGTATATGAAGTCAATTGACACCGGCAACCCCTCTCTAGCGGCTGCGGCTTACTCCGTTCTTGGTGAAGCTCATCTCTTGGCAAATCAGGCGCCAAAAGCACGAAGGGCATTGCAGAGTGCCCTTGATCTGTATGGTAAGCTACCCGCATCCAATAACGTGGCTTACCCTGTCCTTTGGATGGGCGGATGTTGTGCAATTGAGAGAAAGCCTCAACAGGCGAAGGTTTTTTTTAAAAAGGCTTGGGAGCTTTTTTACCGTCAAGGCCTACATCCCGAATCCTGGTTGCAGATTTACTATTGGCAAGGATTGTCTGAATTTCTAGAATCTAAGGTCATGCCGGATTCATGGAGTCGCCTGGTCGCTTATCCGGGCTCATGGCCGGGATCCTTATCCGACTGTTCATTTCGTAGATTAGTAGAGGAGTGGACGAACCTGCCAGAGGAAATTTTTCTATCAGTCGGTGGCATTTCTAAAAGAATACCGCCTAGACATCTCGAGGTGCTTTCTACCTCCCAGGAGAGTGCAGGCTTGCCAGAGCAACTTCTTATCAATTTAATTTTAGCTGGAGAAAAAGGGGTGCCTGCCTTCAGGGAGTATGAATTGCTTTGGCCCAATCAAGTGCATGCCGTCTCACAACTTCCTAAGCGTTTTGAGCAACTTTGTTTTAGACTTAGACAAAATGGCTTGGGTGTGGAGTCTTCGCAAGGACAACATCTGTACAAAGGTCGTGAGATATTTGTTTGTTGGACCAAGCAACCAACGGATTCTTTTCGTGAATTTTTGAAATCACATCCGCGATTTCAGCGCCCGGCCGTGGAGCGATATTTCAAGGTGTCAAAAGGTAAAGCCGCTCAGCTATGCCAGCAGTGGGTTCATGAGGGTCGGGTCTCTAGAGAAAACTTCGGGAGAGCAACTGTTTACCAAACGTTATAGACGATCGGTGCCTTTGGTCCTTAGTTCGACAGTCTCTCTTGCTCACGGGTAAGTGGATTTAGACTTTTAAAGACCCTTTTTTCTGACTTGTTCTAAATAATAATTAAATCTCCATCAGTTTCGCGATTGTCTGTATGGCCCTGGGATTCGGCCGGCCTTTCGTCCACGTAAAAACCGGTCTTATCATGAGATTACACGGCCGTTGCGTTCCCTTTTAGAGCATTCTCTTCTATGATAGAAATACGGCAGTGAGATGACCATTCGAGGGGGAAATTTGCAGCGTTGGAAGAGACTCAAAATGAGTCAATATAGATCCTATTTGATTTTCGTTATTTTAGGCGTCGCAGTTGTCGTCGCATTTCAAAATTGTGATTCCAAATTAAAGACCGTTCAAGACAACGTTTCGGCTCTCAATTTGAAGACGCCCAAAATTGAGTTTATTTCTGCTGACGTCACGGTGAACTCGGGAGCATCTCTTCTACTGGAAGTGCGCGCTTCGGGTCCTTCTCTTAGCTTTCAATGGCTGAAGAACTCAGTCAATCTTGTTGGCGAAAATCAATCGCAATTTCGAATTGCTACAGTCCAAGACATCGATGCCGGAAACTATCAGGTTCAGGTAACCAATCCGAATGGTCAGATCACAAGTGCCATGATTCAAGTTGCCGTCCGTCCCCCAGCGAGCGGGCAACCTGTAATTGTGCGCCAGCCTGAGAACCAAGCGTTGCGTGTGGGGGACCGTTTGGAGCTGAACGTTCAGGCTGCTGGTGCAGATTTGGCCTATCAGTGGCACAAAAATTCGACGCCCATCTCTGGTGAAACTTCCCCAACTTTGATTATTACAAGCGTGGTTCGTGCGGATGCGGCCTCTTATTCCGTGGTTGTTTCCAATCCTGCTGGTTCGATTGCAAGCAGCGCTGCTGTGGTGTCGGTGTTGGACACGTCAGTTCCTCCACCAGCGATTGTCACCCAACCGACGGATCAAACGTTGAACGTGGGTGAACGGCTCACTCTGCAGGTTCAAGCCACTGGCTCGGCACTCGCCTATGAGTGGCGCAAGAACTCAACTGTGCTTTCAGGAAAAACTTTAAACACTCTCACGATCGATCCCGTGGCGACGACAGATTCCGGGTCGTATTCCGTAGTTGTTTCCAACCCCGGGGGGACTGTGACGAGTCGATCAGCTACCGTCACGGTCAACTCGGTCGGAGGAGAGCGGGCGCCGAATGTGGTGTTGATCTTTATTGATGATGCGGGAGTTGGCTGGAGTCCAGTGCTTGTTCCTGCGATCACCTCACTTGCAAATCAAGGAGTTGTTGTTCGTCAAGCTTATGCCCAGCCTGAGTGCTCGCCCTCGCGCGCGCATCTGATCACCGGTCGTTACGCTCAAAAGTGGGGGCATTACCGCAACTCACCTGATTTTGCCGATGGCGTTCAACTGCCGGCCAATGTCGTGACTTGGCCGAGAAATTTGCAAACCGCAGGAGTCAAAACTGGATTTGTTGGAAAGTGGCACATTTATGGCCGGAATCCTTGGGAGGCGGGATTTGATGAGTCACCCCTGTGGTTTCGCGGTGGGGCCCACGACTATTTCTTACCGGGCGGTGGGGTCAGCGCCCTGATGGCCAACAAGACAACGGCTCCACCACTCAGTGAGCCCGATCATTTGACCGATCGATTTGCGGCGGCAGCGGTGGATTTTATCTCTCGGGCGAAAACAGGTGCAAATCCCTTCTTTCTTTACTTAGCACCAAATGGCATACACATCCCCGATCAATCGGAAGCGCGATACAGTGAAAGCTCGGAGTGTCGGGGTTTTCCCGTGAGCACCGGGCAACGAGCCTACTGCGGCAATGTCCTGCACATCAACGAATTGGTGGCCCGAGTGAAGGCGGCCGTGCCGGCCAACACTTTGATTATTTTTACCTCTGACAACGGTTGTGCCAAGAGATCACAACCGAGCTGTAACAATGGCAATCTCAATGGCGGAAAGAGCTCGTTCATTTTTGAAGGCGCCACACGTGTTCCTTTTGCGGCTTACTGGAAGGATCATCTGACGTCTCAGGTTGTCGAGGGACCCATTGTTCTTCGGGACCTTGGCCCGACCATCCTTGCTGTGCAAAAGGCGGCGCCATTGAACAATCCAGATGGCGTGAACATACTGCCGTTTTTAAAAGGAGAGGCATTGGCTCCGACTCGTGACATTGTTGTGGGAAGCAAGGTCGAAGGCACCATCCGTCGCGGACGCTGGAAATGGACCACGGAAAGAAAGTTGTACGACCTCCAAGCTGATCCGGGAGAGGCCAATAATGTGGCTGCAGCAAATGCCTCCATCGCTGCGGAGCTATCGGCTGCCAGGGCCGACTTTGTGAGGAGCTGGCCTTAATTTTCCACTGACTGAGTCTTCTGTTTTCCGGCCACCGTTGCGTTCTGATTTTATTCTTCCTTTTTCGGTCCAATCGGATCGCCTGGGAGTTTGCAGTCAGAAGTTAGGTCCCAGAATTCTATTGACCAGTGGGCGCAAATGTTTAACCAAGTTCCTGTGGCAAAAAGAACCGAATCTTTGACTGAGTTGGCGTTATCGACGCTCTACGCCAACCATCCCTATCTCATCATTTTTCAAAAAGAAGATTGGCGTGAATATTTGCATGTTCTGGCCAGCATTTACGACTTGTTGGAGGAGGATCGCGCGCGGATTCCATTTGAGTCTCTCAAATCGATTTTGGTCAAATTTTACTCGCACAAAAAGATCGCCTCCGTAGAGCAGAAGGTTTTCCAATTCTTTTCAATGACCATTAGCGAGCTGGGAGTCCTGCGAGATTCACACGACCAGTATGGCCAACGTCACATTGAAAGCACTCGCGAAGGCAAAGAGCTTTTGCAAATGGTGGAAAATCTGGTTCGCCAAAAGACAAAATTTTCGGGCACTGGTGCTGAAACACTGTTGGGCGCTCTGAATAATATTTTGACAAATCGGCAGCAGTTCACCGAAGAGCAAGCCATTCAGCACCACAAAGATTTGATCAAGAGTTATCAAAAAGACATTCAACGAATTGCAGAGAGAGGTGTGGAGTTTGCCGAACTCTTGCCCCTCCCGCACTCCAATCAAGCCCTCTTTAATCAGGCAGAAGAGGCAGCCAAGCACATTCTATCGGCTATTGAGGATGTGAAGTCCGCCATTGAAAGGCAAAGGCAGGGTTTGGCGGAAAGCTATTTTGAAAAATCCAGATCGGCTGGTCAAAGTCTCAACGCCGTCGCCGATTTTTTTTCGGTGTTGTATCAGTCGCCAGAGTACACCAGCTACATTCAATCGAAAGATTTATTGTCCTTTCTCGATGCTTACGGTGGTCGATTTCCTGTGAAAAATATTGATCGATTGGTGCACGACATCGGGCGCCGCGAACTGATCGAAAGGGATCAGGTGCAACAGTCCAATTTAAAAATTTTTGCCAATCAATTTCAACGAGCCGATCTGATGATTCAAGAAAAAATTCAATCCCAGCTCAAGGTTCTGCAGCAGCAGGTGAATTACGCGATCACCACGAATGTGCTCACCGTCCAGACTCAATTGTCGGAAATATTGGCGCAACTTTTTGTCCGCAAAGAAGCCGCCTTGGAGTTTTTCGAACAGAAACCGGTGGTCATTGAATTCTCTTCTGATTTTGAAAATGGCACGTTGGAGTTATTTCCGTTTTCTGTCGCGCGCGACATTGAGGGCGTTGGTCTGAGTTTTGACCAATTCGGTGAGGCTGAAGAGCGAGCTATCTTCGAAGCTTTGGTTCGCGCTGAAGAGGCAACTTTAAAAAACGTTCTGACAAAATTTCAAGATCTTTTGACCGAGAAGGGTCGACTCCAATTATCCACGTACCCGTACTCCCAAGGTTTGGCGGAATTTTATGTTCTGAGTGAGATCGAGTTATTTGACGAGCAGGTGTGGATTGAAAAACTGGGTTTGGTGGATTTGTCGATTCCAACCAAATCGGGTGTATTTGTGCTTCGGCAAGTGCAAGACATCGTCTTTTTAAAGCGAGGTGAAGATGGAGCTGAGTAAACGAAGATCGGAAGAGCGTCGTGTAGGGAAA
>CALCCV010000212.1 GCA_937900305.1 uncultured Pseudobdellovibrionaceae bacterium
ATGATGATGGGCGGTCAGATGATGCCCGGAATGATGATGAACGGTGGCATGATGATGGGTGGTCAGATGATGCCTGGAATGATGATGAATGGTGGCATGATGATGGGCGGCCAGATGATGCCTGGAATGATGATGAATGGTGGCATGATGATGGGCGGTCAGATGATGCCCGGAATGATGATGAACGGTGGCATGATGATGGGTGGACAGATGATGCCCGGCGTGAGTGGTTACATGCCCGGAGCTATGATGCCAGGTTTTGCTATGGGCGGGATGACTTCCGGTTACGCCATGGGTGGAATGATGGGTGGAATGATGGGTGGAATGATCGGCGGCGCTATCAGTGGAGGCTATCCTATGGGCTACATGATGGGCGGTGGCGCTATGGGTGGAATCATGGATCCGATGTATCAGCAGCAGCAGATCCAAACGCAGATGCAGCAGTATCAGTACTACGTTCAACAACAGCAACAGCAGCAACAAAACATGGTTCAACGGCAACGTGTAATGCAAGGTCTTCAGCAAGAAATGTATTCACTTGTGATGCGATTGCAACAGATCCAAATGGGCTCGAGCTCTGGAATTGGCGGTATTTTTGGGGGTGGTTATGTCGGTACTCCCACATATGGAGCACCGGCAACGGGATTTGCTTCGCCGGTTCAGGGTGGGTACACCATTCCCGGGGCTGGCGGCACAATCCCATCTCGGTAGTCCATCTCGAGTCATTTCGTTGGGCCTATCGTTAAAAGCTGAAAGAAATTGTTTTGTCTTTCAGTGCGAGGGCTCCAACAGCTAAGACCAGCGCCGACGGCAAGATCCACCGCTTGTTATTTTCCCAAAATTTTCGACTTTCTGAGGCGTTCGTCAAATCTGGTCGCAGGACAGAAATGCAGTCTTGATCAAAAAATACATCAGAGCCCGATGGCAAAACTTTCGATTCCGCCTCTTGCCAAGATCGACATTTGCCTGAAACCACGGGAGTGAGCGACCAAAGTTTTGCGACGGCTAACGACGCCCAATCTGAGTGTGGCCAGCCAACGTCATCCACTTTTACAAAGCGATAGTTCCTGCTAGCAACGACCCCTTTCGGAAGCCAACGACCGAAAGCCAAAATTTTTTCATATTGGCGTACGGATGAACGCGGCACGACTTTACACAAACTTTGCTCAGTCCGGGCACCAATCACTGCCTGCAGGAGGCAGAAATCGGCTCGAATTTGGGAGTTCTCCGCATTTTGCAAGAGTTTCTCGAGGAGCTGCATCAACATGGCTCGCTTGGCGTCGTTCCACTCAGCGGAGTCTAAAAGATTTTGTCGGACCTCCTCATAGGCCCGGGCGGGCTTTGCGTCTTCCAGTACAAAGTAGATCGTTTTTTGCCAGATTTCTGCATCTGAGAAGCTTTGGTAATTATCAAACCAATACTCAGACCAAGTTTGAGAGCTGTGGATTTTTGCGTAAATTTCAAAGGATCTCTGTTCCGCCGAAGATGCGCGAATCACAACTTTTCCTGCGGCGAATACGAATTCGGCGTGCCCTAAAATTAAAAAAAGGGTGGCCACCACAAAAACATACATGAATTTAGTTTTCGTAAGACACATTGATTTTCTCCTTCCGGCGAGATTTCTTCATTCTCTGTGCATTCGATTTTTGTTTTTGAACCACCAACGTGAAAGGGCCAGGGTACTGCATAATGGCGTCCGTAGAGTCGTCTTCGATCAGGACCGAGAGTTGTTGATAGTTTTCAGGACTTCGAACGACCTTTACATATCTTGCAATTCGAATTTGCCGATTGGTTGCCGGATTGATTGCAAAAATATCTACAACCCCTTGGTGGCCAAGCACTCCAGCCAAGGCTTCGACGTTATTAACTTCTATCGGAACCAGCGATTGGCCTTCTGGAAGAAGCTCATCGTAGGATTCAAAATCAGATTTGATGTTCGTTGGTTTTTCGGAACTTTTACCAAAGACTTGAAAGCCACCAGAAATCAAAAGGATCCCCAAACAGGATGAAAGGACTTTTTTCTTGGGATCTAAGTTTTTCCACAGAGCAATGATTTGTGGCATAGAAATATTTTTAATCATTTCTTTTTCTCCTCTGTTGTCATCAGACTTTGCGCGAATTCGTTAGTGATGCGCTCATGAATTGTCGATACCTTTGAAGAGGTAAACTTCCACTGAGTTGTAAAAAATAGACCGAGGATCATTGCCATTAGAAGGCAGATCTTAAGAGTCTCAATGGCGACGGATCCTCTCTCAGTCGTGCAGTCCATGTTAAACTTCCTTTCCTTTCGAGTGTGGCTTGGCAAGAGCGCATGTATTTAAATT
>CALCCV010000213.1 GCA_937900305.1 uncultured Pseudobdellovibrionaceae bacterium
CAGTTGCTAATGAGCTATGTCCTTAGTTCGTTCAAAATGGGTGGGCGGTTTGGAAATTCTAACAGGAGTCATGTCAGAAATGAGGCGATTTCAGCCTGAAGCTGGAAGCTCTTCTATTGATAAGCCTATCGTGATCGACGACACCGTTCGAAAACAACTGATTGAGAATGGAAAAACAAAGTAATGAAACTTGCGATTTTTTGCATACTTTCTCTGTTTTTAAGTGGAGTTGTCTTTGCTGATAATGCAAAGAGCGCAATTACGTCGGTAGAAATTTCACCCGGACTTTTTTTTAACGAGAAAAATTCTAAACCCTTTGCAGATATGGCAAAAGCCCAAGAGTACGCGAACGCAAGTAAATTGAATGAAGTTACCATGCGTTTTCATCTGGCTGCTGATCAGTCGGTTTGTGGTCTCGATTTACCAGCCATACTTTTAGGTTTTGTGTACGACCAAGACAAAGCCTTGTTTAATGGCCAAGTAATCGGTGCTACGGGAAATCCTGGTTTGTCGGATCGGAGACTTTCACTTCTTCAGCGAGTGTATTCGATCCCAAAGCCCCTTATCAAGTGTGGTTCGAAAAACGTTTTTGATCTTTTTTGATCTTTCTGTAAAGAGGATTTTGGGAGGATGGATTGGACCTTTCAACAGCGTCTTTGAGATTGGTGAGCTTCACGTCCTTCAAGAAAAAGCACTTTTAAGCGAAGCCTTTGGTCCATTGTTTCAGAGAGACATCGGAATTTTACTGCTGGCGATATCGATTTTATTGATCTCTCTTTTTTATCGCTATCCTGACAATCACAGGCAATCGGCATTCGTTGTGTTCGCTTTTTCAGCCTCACTTCTTTGTCTTTCTCTGAGCGGTTGGTATTATAGATACTTCGATTATCCCGATGTTATCTTTAGGCTTCACTTTTCTGCAGTTTCCTTGGCCCTTACGACTCAGGCATTTTTCGTCGCAAATTATCGCAACATCAGGTGGGCCACAAAAGTTTCGCGTCCTCTTCTGTTTTTTGGAAGCCTTTTGGTCTTTGTTGCGGAGTCATTTTTGATTCGATCCGTAGGGGTGCTGCTAAATGTATATTTAATGCAGCTACTGGTTTTAATCATTTTTTCTCTCGGACTTTACGTTTTACCTCTTTTAAGAAGGCAGAAGCTGGGTTCGACTTCAGAAAAAAGTTACGGCATTGAGATCTCACTATTTCTCATACATTTCGGATCAACCGTAGATATAGCTAGGATTTGGAAAATACATAATTTTGAAAATATCAGCCCGTACACCTATGGAATTGGTATCTTCGTTATCGGCTCAGTTCTCGCCTCGGAATTGGTTAAAATCTTTCAAAAAGCTGCGCAGTCGGCCGAAGCTGAAGCTCTTCTTAGACAATCTCAACGACAGACGCAGTTTGCAAGGCAAGTGGGGCATGATATTCGCTCACCACTCTCTGCTCTCAATATGATGGTTGGCATGCTTCGAGATATTCCAGAAGACCATAGATTACTTATTAAGAATTCCGCCCAAAGGATTAATGACATCGCAAATACACTCCTAGATAGAAAATGGTCTGAACCTAAGTTAGAAGAAAATGAGAAAACAACTGAAACTGAGTCTTCTTTAGCTGAGCCATCGAAGGTGGTAATGCTTTCTAGTTTAGTCGACTCAATTGTAAGTGAAAAGCGTGTCCAATACCGAGATAGAAAAGATCTCTCAATTGAAGTGGATTTAAAAGAGAGTTACGGATCTTTTTCGCTAACGAATTCTGCAGAGCTTGCGCGTGCGATTTCCAATTTAATTAATAACTCGGCCGAAGCAATTTTAGAAAAAGGAAAAATTGTCATTTCCTTGAGATCAAATCGCAGGACGAATACAATTTCAATTCGCGATAACGGAGTAGGAATTTCTGAAGACGTATTAGCTACGCTTGGCGAAATCGGTGTCAGCATTGGTAAGAAAAATGGCTCTGGCCTGGGCATCGCCCATGCTAAAAAGGTAGCCGAGGCCACTGGGGGAAACCTTCAGATCTTTTCTGTCCTTGGAAATGGAACAGAAGTTCTGATGGAATTTCCCAAAAGTCGTGCTCCTGCATGGTTTGTTGATAAACTTGAGATACCAGAATCCACGAAGATTGTGATCGTCGATGATGAAAAAACCGTACACCAAGTTTGGGAAAACAGATTTTCTGCGCTCAATGTCAATCCTTCAACGCTACTCTCGTTTACTTCGCCACTTGAATTTAGAGAGTGGCGACAACGAAATGAGCTTCAAAAATCGATCTACTTAATTGATTTTGAATTTCTCGGCAGTCAGATCAATGGCCTTGAGCTGATTGAAGAGCTCGGTCTTGCCAAGAATGCAATTTTGGTGAGCTCTCGAGCTGAAGATGAAAAAATTCAGGAAAGGGCCACTGCAATCAACCTTCGGTTACTGCCAAAAGCTCTTTCCCCGCTGGTGCCGATCGTATGGTAGAGAGGTTTTTCAAAAATTAAATTCTCCTAAGCCAAGAAATTTAGCTGCCTCTCTTAGCGACTGCACAATCAATTAGAGTTAGCGCCTTCGAGGACGATCACAATGTTGGTTTGACTGATCTACAAGAACAGGAGTGACGGAATTTCTATTACAGAAAGTACAATTTAGATCTGCGGCCGTCTCATTTTGGATCGATCGGCCGCAGGCTTTCAGCTTTGTGCCGCTGCAAACTCTCAGCTCCTGACTGTCTTTCACTTGAAATTCAATTTTCAAATCCCAGAAAATATTGTCAACAGCCCTCAAATTTCTACCATTTTTGGTCGATAAGCGCTTATGCCAAGGGACCGAGTCACGACATTTAAGCGACTGCTTTTCCTTTTGGTGATTCCCTACCAAAATTGTGGTCGTAAGTTAGATTCCAGACGAAATGAAATCGTCGCCTTGGCTTCCGTCGACTGTGCTTCCGATCACATGGACTGTAGGTCCGGAGAAAAAGCCCTTGGCGAGCTTGGTGCGACTCCTGATCAGCATCAGCAATGTCCTACCGGCCAAATTTTTTATGCCGAACTCTGCCGAGATTTGCAGAGACCGTGTCGCACGCCTTACGGCCATGGGTTTCAGCATCTATCCAACAATCGCTATGGCACCTGTGAGGCCACGGAGTGTGAACTTGGTTTTCATGTGGAAAATAGCCTGTGCATGGGCAATCTTCGGGACTGCGAAGTCGATGGGAAACCCGGTCACATGCAGTGGCAGGAGGCTTCACAAACTTATTCAACCTGTGAAGTTGAACTCACTTGTAAGGTCGGTGAACACATCGAAGATCAAGCTTGCGTGAGCAACGAAAAAGCCTGTCCAGTTGAATTTGGAATTGGGCAAATGCATTGGACGGGGACAGCCTACTCCAGCTGCGTGGCAATGTCTTGCCAGATGGGGTTTCGCTTGCTGAATCAGGTGTGCCTCACGGATTTGAGACCCTATTATTTAAAAATCTTTCAGACTCCCTGTCAGCGCGTGGCTTCTGGAGCGTCTCGAATCACAACGATGAGTTATGGCGATGACAGCCAGCACACTTTACAAATTCGAGGATTTTCAGATTCTGAGTGCAAGAGACCGGAATACACACTTGGTTACATCCACGACTACACTCTCTCAGCGATGTCTTCACACGTGGTCGGGGCTTATGAGGTTGACTTCCTGCTAGCAAAGTCAGAAGTGACACCAACCTCTGCTGAGGGTGTGAAAATTCTGAATTCTAGCAAGTTTTGCAACGTTAAAAATTGGCAATTGAACGTCAAGAGACTGATTGCGAAAACGAATCCTTGTTTGGGTGTCTCTGCAAATCTCTACCAAATCGAAAAAATCTCGACAGGACGCCTCTCGGCCGGGCTGCTGGATGCAAGTCGAGATGGTTCAAATCCGACCCTTCGTCCTCGGATTCTCAATCTCAATCCAAAATCCATTGGAATCCTGGTGCCTTAAAGATCAATCCTCGCCGATCCCTTCGAACGCACTATTGGGCTTTACAGCAGTTGCGGTTACAAAGTCAGTTCGCGCCGCGATCGCGGTGTCAGGAAAATCAGAAAAGACTCCGTTGACCCCGAGTGCGAAAAAATAACGATATTCCCGTTCCACGCTGCCCAGCGCATCGGGAATCAAAAACTCTGGTTCATTGCAAAAAGTATGGGGATGCACTTTTAGCCCCGCTTCTTGAACGTCGGCGACCCAAGACTCAACTCCGTCACGGCCTTCGGAATCTGGTTTGTTATCTTTAAAGGGACTTTCGATCTTGCTAAAATATTTCTTTGCTGGACCAATTCCTGCCGCAAACTCGCGAACCGTTTTCAATCCGGGCTCTTTCATCAAATCTAAATATGTTTTTTGCTTTCCAGCCACCACCAAATCGTAGGGAAACGCGTTCGGTTCATCAACCAGCAAGATCAGTTGGTAGGGAGTTCCAGCGCTCTTCAAGTCGCGCAGAGCTTTTGTTTCAAAGCACTCAACAAAAACACGATCCGACGCCGCACTCAGGTGGCTCTTCGCCATGGCTTCTATAAATTTAGGGACGATGTCCTTGTGCACCGAGAGGTGGTGAGTGGGATGTTTGAGTTCGATGTACAGCCCAATGGGGCGTCCCACTTCGATCTCCTTGGCCTTGTGCCAATCTAGAATTTGTTGGAATGTCGGAATTTTGTATTTTCCGTTTTGAGACTTCCCTCTAAATGGGAGTCTCTGGATGGCTCTCAATTGAGCCATCTCTATGCTTGAAAAATCTTCGGAGAAAAAGCCAGTTTGTTCTACACCTTCGAACAGTTTTGTGACTTTTTTATTGGGGAATTTAATATCGGCGTCCGTGGTTTCGATCATATTGTTTTCGTGTCTGGCCAGTAGGGCTCCGTCTCCGTCCATCACTAAATCCACCTCGACAAAGTCAGCACCTTGCTGAACGGCCAGGTCGTAAGATTCGAGAGTGTGTTCAGGCAAGTACCCCGATGCGCCTCGATGACCGATCACGATGACACCAGGATCGTCAGTCAAAGTCTTAGACACCAGAGTGGCTTTTTGGGAAGCAAGGTCTCCTTGAGGACCCGCACCGAGCGGGCCTGTGAATGCCGATGCGCACCCCTGGGTTGCAACCGTGGCACACAGAAGTAAGGCCACGTTGAGATGAGTGTTCAGTTTCGATTTTTCGGTCATGTTCATCGCGTCGCTCCTTTTGAGGGTGACACAAGTGCGGTGGCATAAAATATCTCAAAGCTATTGCATCACGTTGGTTCAAAGTGTCCTTGAGAATTCAATGATTTCTATCTTTTCTGGGGAAGTCAAAACATCACGACCATTGCGTTGAAGGATTCCTTCGTCCTGTCCCGAAGTTTTCAAGCGTTCCGATTTCATCAGAGGGACTCAGACTTTGCTCGTCTATAAAATCGGAGTCTCCGTAGAAAAGGTTTTTCTTTTGGAATGATTTTTGGTATACTCCGTAGGAATATTGACCAACCTTGAGTTGTACTTTGACCTGCACTTTGACTTACAAGTAAGAACGACACCTAAGCAGAGAGTTCATATGATATGCCGCAAATGACCATTCAAATAATTTTTCAGAGGGCCTCTCGCCACTCCAACTAACTTAACCTGGTGTTCGCTGATTCGTTTGATCGGCGAAATCCACTCAAAACTCATTTTCTGTTTTTTTTGCTTTAAAGAGCATCTTTGCAATCCCGCGAACGAAGGCACGAAAGCGAAAACTTCAGCTTCGACGATTTGATCGTCGGCAACAAATGAGTCTCAAAAAAAATTGGACCATTCGCATTTGAAATGGCGAACTCGAAAAGTTCATCAAGATCACAATGGTCGGGTGAATGGCATTGAACTAGAAGCTGTATATAGGGAAAAAGTTATGAAATCCATTCTCCAGTTTGCTCAAAGGATTTTGAGCGCTACATTTTTTGCAGAAGCTTCGCCGATGATTCAGACGGCAAAGACGAGCTATCTCGAGGCTGAGGACACTCCTCCGTTGCCAGAGTTTTTGCGCCACCAAGATCAGGAGCCGATCGATCTTTCCACCAATTGGCGTTTTGTCGTCAGTGTCTTTTCACCCAGCAAGTGGTGGATGATTAGCGGTTATGCCTTTAACGTCAGCTCGGGCGTGGCCGGTTTGCTTTTGCCGTTTGCCCTCAAAGATTTTATCGAAAGTCTCTTTGCAAGCCCTTCCATTTGGACGGCGTTTGGCAATGCTCTGTGGATGGGTTTGCTCGCATTGATTTTCGGGTTGGGGACTCAACACTTTTATTACCGCTCTTTAGTGAATTTTAAGCGGGTTGCAAATCGCCTGACTCAATTTCTCGTGAAAAAAACTTTGAACTTGCACTTTCAAGAGCGTCAAAGAGCCAATGTCGGAGATCTCATCAATTTAATGTCGAGTGACGTCGACGCCGTTGGGGATTTAGGTCCCCTTGTTGGTGATTTACTCTGGGCTGTGTTGGTGGTCCTCGGTTTTTCGGGGATCCTTGTTTTTCAGTTGGGAATCTGGTCCCTTGTGCCCCTTGGTGTTCTTTTTTGCATAGTGCCTTTGAGCCAAGTCATCTCAAAACGCCTCATTCATTCTCGAAACACGATGCAAGAAGAGCGAGACCGCCGCTTGACCCTCGTCAGCCAAGTTTTTTCTTTCGTTCGTTTGGTGAAGGCCTTTGTTTGGGAGGCGGGACTCACCACCGCCGTTGAAAAGATTCGAAACCGAGAGCTCGACGCCAGACGTGGGGCCGTGAATACAGAAGTTTGGAGCATCCTCTTTTATCAACTGATTGTCGTTATCGCATTTGTCAGTCATTTGTGGGTGATGCGCCATTTGGGCGAATCTGTTTCTTTGGCGTTGTTCATCAGTTACCTCGCTCTCTATGGAACGATAGAAGAGCCATTGGGCAAACTCTCGTTTGTTGTTTCGAACATTGCCAGTGGTTGGGTCTCGATCAAACGGCTGAGAGATTTCGGCCTTCGCCAAAATAAAATCTCAACGGTTGAAGCTCTCGCTGAACCCGAACTTGATCTCCGGTTCAACGGCGCATCACTTGCGTATCATAAGAATTTGGAGCCAAGCCTTAAGAAAGTTAATTTCAGCTTAGATACCGGCCAAAGCCTCGCCATAGTTGGCGAAGTGGGAAGTGGCAAGTCTTCACTTTTGCTAAGTTTGCTCGGAGAGCTCGAAGTCACCGAAGGATCTGTGGCCGTGCAGGCCGCTGCTCGTTTTGGTTACGTTCCGCAAGAGGCTTTTTTGCTCAGTGGAACCTTGCTTCAGAATCTTTCTCCTGCAAATTCTGCCGTCGCGCCGGAATTTGTCGCGCGAGCCATCCAAATTTGTAGCCTTGAAAAGGATCTAAAGCTCTGGCCAGACGGTTTAAAAACTGAAATCGGTGAAAAGGGAGTGAATCTTTCAGGCGGACAAAAAACACGGGTCAATTTGGCAAGAGTTTTTTTGTTGAAACCAGATATCTTGCTGCTCGATGATCCGTTGGCAGCCGTCGATGTGGAGACTGAACAGCGATTGGTCGATCATTTGATTTTCGGCGAATGGAAAGATCGCACGCGTTTGGTGGTCACGCACCGACTTCAGCATCTGCGCCGGTTCGACCGCATTTTAGTTCTTAAAGGTGGAGAACAGCAGGGCTTTGGGACCTACGATGAAGTTTCCCAATCGTGCAAATATTTTCAAGAGCTCATGGCTTTTTCTGACAGCGACCATTCGAACATGAAACTTTCAGAGATTGCGACGAAAGCGGCGAGTTCGGGAACTCTCAAGTTGCTCGAAGAAGAGGAGAGATTTCGAGGCGCGGTGGGGGTGTCGACTTATAAAAAGTATTTTCGGGGACTGTCTGGTCTCTCTGAACATCGCATGCGTGGTGTGATTCGCGGTTTGCTTCTGGTGGGTGGTTCCTTGTCCGTTGTGGGGATTCCGCTCCTGCAAAAACTTTGGGTGACATCCCAAGTGCAGAATCAAGATCAATCTCAGGCATGGCTTGGGACCTTCGCGCTTTGGTCAATCGTTGGAGTTGTAGCGACGGCTGTGAATTTGAGATATTGGTTTCGCCGAGGACTCGCGGTCAGCGAAAAAACTCATCGCACGATGCTTGAATCCTTATTTCGAGCTCCGATTGCATTTTTTGATGGAACTCCGGTGGGTCGAATTTTGCAAAGATTTTCACGTGACCTAGAAGTGATTGATGTGCACCTTCAATGGAATATTGATTCCTTCGTTCACTGTCTGCTTTACGTTGCCATCACTTTGTTATTGATTGTGACCTCGTCACCTTGGATGCTCGCCGTTATTTTGCCGATGATAGCGATTTACAATCGCTATCAGTCCAGTTATCGCCGTCCCGCACGTGAAATTAAACGACTCGACTCTCTCGCAAGATCGCCGCGATATTCGTTTTTTAAAGAGAGTGTCATCGGACTTATCCATTTGCGAAATATGGGTTTGAGTTCGTGGATCTGGCAAGAATCTTGGGATCGTCTCATGCACTCGCAGCGCATGTTTCGGGCGCATGTTTTAGTGAATCGCTGGTTTTCAACGCGCATGCCGCTGCTGGGTGCGGCCCTGACGCTGATATCGGCGTTTGGCTTTTTTCTTTTTGTGAAATGGGGTTGGGTTCAGCCGGCATTGGCCTCTGTGACTCTGTTTTACGTATCATCCCTGGGTGGATATTTAAATTGGGGAATACGGGCGTTTGCCGATATCGAAAGCAAAATGATTTCGATTGAGCGCCTGGATTTTTATTCACACATCGCTCCAGAGCCAGGGGTATGGCAAGGTGTCTTGGCTGCCGAAAAGGTGACTCTTTTGGGACAGACTTTGGATTCAGACAACCTAGGCGTTGTTTTGGAATTTAAAAATGTTTGGGCTAGGTACAGTCCCGAGATGCCGCACGTCCTAAAAGATCTCAGCTTCGCCTTGAAGCGAGGTGAGAAGCTGGCTCTCATTGGCCGCACTGGAGCTGGAAAATCTTCAGTTTTGCAATGTCTTTTTCGATTTTTAGATTTCGAGAAAGGCGAAATTCGAGTGCATGGACATCCCTTGCGCGACATTCCCCTGGATGTTTTGCGCGGGAGTTTTTCATTCGTTCCGCAAGATCCCGTTTTATTTATCGGAGATTTGCGAGACAATCTCGATCGCTTCGGTGAATACAAAGACGAAGATATTTTCGAGGCCTTGCGAAAAGTGAGATTGATGGAGCGAATTCAGGTTTTACCTGGCGGGCTCAGTCATCCTGTCACCGAAAACGGCGGAAACTTCAGTCAGGGCGAGCGACAGCTTTTGTGTATGGCTCGCGCCATTTTGCGACGGAGTGCTCTCGTAGTTCTCGATGAGGCGACGGCCAGCATTGATGTGGCCACAGATGCTCTCATTCAATTCGTGATTCGCCAAGAAATGGCAGACCAAGCGGTCATCACCATTGCCCACCGCTTGTCGACAGTCGCCGACTATGATCAGATTTTGGAAATGAGTGCCGGCGAAGTCGTGCGCGACCGCGCCAAAACCAGAATGAAAAAGAAAATGGAACTCATCGAAGAGGCCGACACAGTCTAACTCTGTTCAAGACAACTCCCTCTCCTTCCCCCTGAGAGTATCGAGTCGCAAAAAGAAAAGGGGTCTTTTCAGACCCCTTTTGCACACCCCGAACATTTGGCCTTGCGGCCAGAACCCTTGCGCTTCTATGAAGCGCTCAATGTGTCTGTCTTCATCCCCCGATGTGACAGACTCTGTTGATGTGATCATGCGGACTCGAATCTTTGCAGATCTTTGAAGGCCTGATCTCGATCAACTCAACCTCTTACCCCTTTTTGTCTCAACCTCGGCGGCTGATAAAGTGAATGTACTCAAAGGGACAGAATTTGGCACCTGTCATTTTTCTGACAGGAGAAACTTACAACTGCTCTGATCGCTTAGAGAATTGCGTGAAGCGAAAGTTCAAATCAGTTCATCGAGTCTATTTTGAAGGAATATCTAGAGATTGATACAGAGAAGAGTCGTTGTCCTTTTTGCCTTTTGCCAGCGGTTGCGAAAGTTTCACGCCACAAGCTAATCGGGCAGATTCGTTCCCATCCGATGAGCCCTTGCAAGTGGCGAGCTTTGTGGCGGGCAAGGATCGATCGCGAAGTTTCATTATGCAATCAAACTGAGATTTTTCGTCTGCAAAGCCCTCGCAAAATCGAATGGCCGTCATCTGAAAGCTAGCGCGATGAATTCCCTGCAAACATTTTGAAAATAAACCGTCGTCTCGAAGTTTGTTGCAAATGGCGGCTGCGTACCAGTCCAACTCAAGAGCGCCAACTTTTTTTTCGCAGGACTTGGTGTCTTTCCCTGAAAGATAGCGGTCGCAATAGGAAATGGGATTGTTTATGTCTTGCGCAAAAACGAACGGAAGCTGGGTAGATCCGGTGTAGGCTAATAAAACAAGAATCGACTTCAGCCCATTCAAAATTAGGCCGCCTGTAGTTTGAAGAGAATAGAGTGCAGCGCCTTTAACATCTGCGGATCATATCGACCGGCCAATTTTTCTTTCATCATCGTGACGGCTTCGATCGGAGTCATCGGCACATTGTAAGACCGCTGGGTCGTCATGGCATCATAGGTATCCGTGATGGCAACGATTCTGGCAAACGGATGAATTTCTTGGGCAACGAGTTGCTGAGGATATCCATTTCCGGACCAGCTTTCATGGTGCTCATAACAAGCGGCCTTCATACTGTCGGAGATATTTGGATTTTGGTTTAAAATCATCAAGCCATATTGTGGATGCTTTCGCATTTGTTCCCACTCGGCTTCACTCAACGGTCCTTTTTTGCAAAGGATGTCGAGTTGGACATTTCTCTTTCCGATGTCGTGAAAAAGGGCGCTTACACCCAGCTCTTCTAGGTCGTGATCGCTGAAACTCAAGGCTTGCCCCAAACCCAAAGAGTAGATTCCGACGTCCAACGAATGATTGTAGGTGTAAAAGTCGTGCCCGGACAAACTGATGAGATAGCCCATGGCTTCGGGGGAAGAATCCATGAGACTCATAAAATCTCTTATGATCGGACGGGATTCGTCGAGAGCCTGATTGACATCTGGATTCTCAAAGAGATCTTCAATGATCGCCATTGAGCTTTCGTGCAAAATTTTTGCTTTGGACTGCACATCATTTTGATCCGAGTTAATTTCGGCGCGGATCCAATCACGATAGGTTCCTTTGTCTTCATTTTTTACAAAAAAAGAATCGCCGGTGTCGCGGCTGTGCAGAGCTTGAACTTTGTTTGCTGAAAGCTGATCACCGGCTTTCAGATAAAGAAGCATTTTGCCGTCAACCATCAAGTGGATGTCGAAAGCTGTTTCTTTTTGAGGACGAATGGTGCTCAATCGTATTCGAAAAAAACCTAAAGTATTCATCAGAAATGAGTTTACTACTGATTGATTGACCTGAAAATCAAAAGGTGTAAAAACAGAAACTATGGCCCTACGTCTAGACAGCAAAGTGGAATTCATCAAGGGCGTGGGACCCAAGTTGGGTCTGATTTTTCAAGACCACGACATCAGAACTGTGCAAGATCTTCTTTGGTATTTGCCGAGAACTTACGAAAGACAAAGAGTTCTTGAAGATTTAGTTTTTGTTGGCGAAGGTCAAACGGTCCAGGTCGTGGGCACTATTTTAAAAAGTTTTTCGTTTCGTACGGAGGGCCGCCAAGTCGGATCACAATTTGGCCATGAAATTCTAGTGCAGCTTCCACGCGGCCAAGTGGCCATCAAATTCTTTCGAGCTCCGTACCGCGGGTTTTTCCAAACGCTTCAACCAGGGTTGCGAGTTCATGCCGTCGGCAAAGTGCAGAGTTTCCGCAATCGTTTGGAGCTCATGCATCCGACATTGGACTTTGTGAAACCCGACTTTGCGCCTGAAGAGAAAATTATTCCAATTTATTCCGAAATGGGAGGATTGAGTTCAAATCGGATCAGAAATTTGATTCACAAAGCTTGGCAAGATCTCGAAGAGAAAGAACAGATCGATGTGCTGAATTCCGACCTTCAAGCGTCGCTGCAACTACCGAACCTTCACGATGCTCTATTCCACGTTCATCATCCTGACCTCAGCTGGAACGCCGAGTGGCTCGATGGCGACACTCCGTTTCGTCGAAGGTTGGCCTTCGAGGAATTTTTTGAATTTTATCTCCGACTTCAGCTCAAGAAAGCAGATTGGAATCGTCAAAAAGGCCAATCCCTTTGTCGAGACCTGGTCCGCTCAGAACTTTTGATAACAGAATTTAAAAAGCAACTTCCCTTCACACTAACGTCGAGTCAGGAAGACGTTAGTAAGGTGATTTTCACTGATCTCAAAGGAAGTCATCCGATGCATCGGTTGATCCAGGGTGATGTGGGGTCTGGGAAAACCGTGGTGGCCTTCCTCGGTGCTTTGCACGCTGTCGCTAACGGAGCGCAGGTTGCACTCATGGCTCCGACAGAAATTCTTGCGGAACAGCATTTTTTGCAAGCCCAGAAGTGGCTTTCCCCTTTGGGTTTAAGTGTTTGTTCACTCATGGGAAAAACGAAGACTGCCGAGCGCAAAAAGCTTCTGTTGGACCTAGAGAATCACAAGGTGGATTTGCTCATTGGAACCCATGCTCTCATCGAAGATGACGTTCGCTTTTCAAACCTCGGCCTCGTCATCATCGACGAACAACATCGCTTTGGAGTGCAGCAGCGTGGACGCTTGCAGGCGAAGGGGACGTTTCCACACGTGATGATCATGACGGCGACTCCGATTCCCAGGACCCTAGCGATGACGCTGTATGGAGATCTCAATGTCTCTTGGATTCGTGAAAAACCAGCTGGCCGCCAACCTATTCAGACGCGAGCAACCGCCGCTCACAATCGCGGCAAAGCTCTCGAATTCTTGCGGGATCAAATTAAAAAGGGGCGCCAGGCCTATATGATCTTTCCGCTGATTGAAGACAGCGAAAAACTTCAGCTGAAAAATGCCACCGACGAATTTATTCGCCTGCAAGCTCTTTACCCAGATGTCCGATTTCGTCTTCTCCATGGCCGTCACAAGCCTGAAGAAAAAGAAGCGACCATGAGAGAGTTTCGCGATGGCTTTTTTGACGTCCTTATTTCCACCACCGTCATCGAAGTGGGTGTGGACGTTCCGAATGCAAATCTCATGTTCATTGAACACGCGGAACGTTTCGGACTTTCACAGCTTCACCAACTCCGAGGGCGTGTTGGCAGAGGGCAACATAAGAGTTACTGCATTTGTATTCTGAGTGACACGGCTTCACCCGAGGCCTTCGAGCGGGTGCAGTTTTTGGAGCGCTCAGACGATGGTCTCGTGATTGCTGAAAAGGATTTGGAAATTCGGGGACCGGGAGAGTTCATGGGCGCTCGGCAAAGCGGTTCTTCGGGTTTCCGGGTGGCTTCGTTGGTTCGCGATCAGGATTTGCTTGTGCAAGCGCAAGCGGCCGCTCAGCAAGTTTTGGAAGATCATCGTCTCGAGTCAAAAAAAAAGATCAAAGACAAAGTTTTTCGCAAGCCTCATCGCTACAGTCGATACTTGGAAATTGGTTGAAGTCTCTATTTGCGCTCCGTGGTAATGTTTTCAACGCCGATGGCTTGTGCCGTGTTTCGACGCTGCATGGGTGCGCTATTGCACGATTTTCGGCAGAACAGGTTGATAAGCAGTGTCAATTGTGATAACACTACCATTCGCAAAACGGGTCTCTTGGGCCCGGTTTTCTGGTTGAGACCTGAGTCATTTGTGAACTCTTTGGCCTAGTTCTTTGGGTCAAATTTTTTGCAGGTGAATGGAATTTTCCGGAACTTTTTGAACTTTTGAGCAGCTGAACTGAAGTTTCAGTCTCCATTTTTCTAGATTTATTTTCTAGATTTTTAGGACACTGGTTTTTGGACGGCGATTTGGAGGTTCTGAATGGCGAATGTGGGGCTAAAAATCACTTACAAAGGGGCGGGAAAACAGTGAAAAAAACTTGGGATTCCGAGAAGCTGCGACCTGAAGTTCCTGTATCCGTTGCGGCTCAATTTGACGTTGGTGACGTTGCTGTATATCCCGGTCACGGGGTGGGGCGCGTGACGGCAATTGAGACCATCGAAATGCTGGGCATGAAGCAAAACTTTTACGTCATCAACATGCTTGAGACGGGTTGCAACGTGAAGATTCCAAAGGACAACGTCCGCAGCGTTGGATTGCGACCGATCATTTCTAAAGATCAGGCTCGCGAGGTCATTACGATCTTGAAAGAAAAAAGCGTGAAGCTCGATCGTCAGACCTGGAATCGTCGGCACCGAGAGTACATGGTCAAGATCAATACGGGTTCCGTTTTTGAAATTGCCGAAGTCTTGCGCGACCTTTTCTTGATGAAAGTCGACAAGCAGTCGTTGAGTGACGGTGAAAAAAGAATGTTAGAGAAGGCCCGAAAACGCCTTCTGAAAGAACTCACACTTGCCAGCAGCGAGGATGAACTCTTCCAGGAAGAGGAAGTGAAAGAAATTTTCGGAGTTCAATAGTTCAGGTTCAATAGTGCAGAGAATTCAATTGGATCTTCCAGCAGATTTTCAAAAGAAATCCACCGCGCCATGGTGGATTTTTTTTGTCTTCTGCGAATTGCACTTCCTTTGGTGTTGCGAATCCAAAAAATGGACATTCTGACCTTTAGCGCAAATGTCTTCGTCTCGACCTTTTGCTTTGCCTTCCCGCGGACCTCTGGGTCAAGAATAGAAAAAGCGCAAAGGAGAGTTCTATGGTTCGCGTTCGTTTTGCTCCATCTCCCACTGGGTATTTACATGTGGGAGGGGCCCGCACAGCTCTGTTCAATTATCTTTTTGCAAAACGCCACGGTGGTCAGTTCATCTTGAGAATTGAAGACACGGACGCCGAACGCTCGACCGATCAGTCTTTGCAAATGGTTCTGAGTGATTTGCAGTGGCTGGGTCTCCCATGGGACGAAGGTCCAGTGGCGGGGTCTGCGAACGAGAAGGGGGCCTCTGGACCCTACAAGCAGTCCGCCCGGTTAGGACTTTATTCGAAAGTGGCCCAAGAGCTTTTAGGCAAAGGCCGA
>CALCCV010000214.1 GCA_937900305.1 uncultured Pseudobdellovibrionaceae bacterium
ATCACTATTTCGAAGCATTCAATCGAACTCCGTTTTCAAAAGTAAAAGTAGTGATCGTTGGGCAGGATCCCTATCACGGGCCAGGTCAAGCGCATGGTTTGTGTTTCTCAGTCCCCGAGGGGGTGCGAAAACCGCCGAGCTTACAAAATATTTTTACCGAGCTCAAAAATGATTTGCAGACGCCCGTACCGCAGTCAGGCTATTTGGGCACGTGGGCTGATCAAGGAGTTTTGCTGATAAACAGTGTTTTGACGGTTGAATCAGGTAAACCCGCCAGCCACCAGGGCAAGGGTTGGGAGAAATTTACAGATAAGGTGATTCACACTTTGAACGATCACCGCGAAAATCTCGTTTTTATCTTGTGGGGAAGCTACGCGCAAAAAAAGGCGGCCTTTGTAGATCGAAAACGACATCACGTCATAACCAACGTTCATCCGTCGCCACTGTCTTCGCATCGTGGATTTTTTGGATCTAAGCCGTTTTCAGAAACGAATGATTTTCTAACGAGTCGCGGAGAATCTCCGATCGTGTGGGGTTAAAATCTTGAGCCAAAAAGTGGGTGCGACAGAACTGATCATCACGGACCGCTGGCCAAAAAATTTGGTCGAAAACGAAATCCCATTTTTATTTATTTATGACCAAGTTTTAAAAAAATCGCTCGAGCCGGTGATTAAAAAATTTCCAAGGGGCAGTGTTGCGCTGCCTGTGAAGGCGGGTGAAACTTTAAAGTCGATTAAAAATTATTCGATCATAGTTTCAAAAATTCAGGCGGCCTCGACAGCTTTGGGGCTCAACAAACCTGCAATTTATGCTTGCGGGGGAGGGAGCGTGGGTGACTTTGCAGGCTTCGTCGCAAGCACATTTCGCCGCGGTCTTCCGCTTTGCCACATTCCCTCGACATGGCTGTCGGCCATTGACTCTGCTCACGGTGGAAAAAATGGACTCAATCTCAACGGCACAAAAAATCAAATCGGTACTTTCTATTCCGCCGATAAAACTTTGATTGTTAAAGAGCTGTTATTTCAGCAACCCAAAGAGCGAGCGGTTGAAGGCCTGCCGGAGTTACTCAAAGTTCTTTTGTGTACGAATGTCAAAATCACGGAACGACTGTTGTCCCGCCGATTTGAGTCGGGACTGCTGTGGGATTTTTTGCCGACGGCGATAGAAGAAAAGTTGAAAGTTGTCAAAAGAGATCCGCTTGAGACCCTTGGTTATCGCCGCATACTTAACTTTGGCCATACCCTGGGCCATGTTTTTGAAGCCAGTGTTCCACTCCCCCATGGGATTGCAGTGTATTTTGGAATGGAGTTTGCGTTTCGATGGGCACGACACAATCAGATTTTAGATCAGGCGCTGCAAAGAAAATTACAGGCGTCGCCGCTCATAACTTCCTTCGGCGAAAAGTTGAAACACATCAAATACAAAGCTGTTTTGAAAAAAACAGCTCCGAGCGTGAGTCAGGCCCTTGCACAAGATAAGAAAGGCGCTGGCGCTAATAAGCTCTGGTTTATTTTTCTCAAGAAAATAGCTGAAGTTGAGCAAATCAAACTGAGCCTCGACGAAGTGGTGACCGAACTGCATCGACAATTGAATGCA
The DNA here is from genome assembly GCA_937900305.1 of uncultured Pseudobdellovibrionaceae bacterium. Taxonomy (GTDB): domain Bacteria; phylum Bdellovibrionota; class Bdellovibrionia; order Bdellovibrionales; family Bdellovibrionaceae; genus CALCCV01. The sequence continues at coordinate 1,597 of CALCCV010000214.1, forward strand.
GATGCGCCGGGAGTTTTATTGCCATGAAGTTTCGGCTGAGCAAAGAATTTCCGGCGTCCAAATCGCTGCTCAATCGGGCCCTTGTTGTCCAAAGCTTCTCCACGACATTTAAAATTGCCGGCGAAAGTAAGGCCGGCGATGTGCAAGATCTGCGGCGGGCTCTGGAGCAGTTTAAGTCCGGAGAATCTGCGTCGGCTGAACACTATTCCATCGCCGAAGGTGGAACCAGTTTTAGGTTCTTAGCGTTTCGGCTATCTCGAGAGCCAGGACACCATGTGATTCGGGTTGGTGAGCGACTTCGCTCCCGTCCGCAGAATGAAATGGTGGATTTGTTGCGGCAGCTTGGAGTTCAGAGTGAATGGCAAAACTTTGATTTTCACATTTCGGGTCGCGGTTGGCAATTCTCTGGAACGCCGTTAGTGAGCTCGCTTGAGCGATCCAGTCAATTTATCTCGGGCCTTGTTTTGAGCGCATGGCACCTTCCCCAGAAGCTTCAGATTCGTATTCCAAAAAACCAGATGAAGTCTGAGTCTTATTGGCGAATGACTCAGAATCTCTGTCGACGTCTTGGCATGCAGTTGGAAGTTAAGGAAACCGAAACGGATGTGTGGCTGGCAATTCCGGCGTCACAAGAAGTTGTGGGTCGCACTTGGACTTGTGAACCGGATGTGAGTTCAATTTTTTCGATGGCTGCTATGGCCTCACTCGCCGGGGATCTGACGGTGACAAACTTTCCGCTGAACAGCTTACAGCCAGACATCGTTTTTTTAGAAATTTTTAATAAGCTCGGTGTTCAGTATGAACTCGCAGAACAACGTTTTTCACTGCGAGCTCAAAAAATCAGGAAAGATTTAGATTGGGATTTAAGAAACTCACCCGATCTTTTTCCGGTGTTAGCGGCCTGGGCCAGTTGCATGGGTGTGAACGCCAAATTGACCGGTGCTGATCATCTCATTCATAAGGAGTCGGACCGAATTGCGAGCACGCAAAGCCTTTTGACTCTGTTGCAAGTTCCCTATCGAGAACTTCAGGGTGGACTTGAAGTCCTGGGACGAGCTTGGCACCGTCCCGTTTTTTTTGCACCATTGAGTTTTGATCCACAAAAAGATCATCGATTGGCGTTTGCGGCCGCTTGTTTTGCAATTACGGGGACCTCGCTTCGGCTCACTGAGCCAGGGGTTATCAACAAAAGTTTTCCCGAATTTTATGAATGGAGCCAATGGAATCCCGAAGCTGGTATTTAGTCGGGCACCGCGGAGTCGGAAAGACATCTCTGGCGAAGCGCCTGCTAGAATATTTTCCAGATGTTTTGGTTGTTGATCTAGACGCCGAAATTGAACAGAGCGAAAACCAATCGGTCACTGAGATTTTTTCCCAGTACGGCGAAGACTATTTTAGAAATTTAGAAATTAAAAACCTCAAGCGTCTTCAGGCGGTAGCTAAGGCAAATCAGCAATGGACGGTATTTGTCCTTGGTGCTGGTTTTCGAATAGCTGAGTTGCAGTCTCAAGATCAGGTTTTGTGGCTTCGCAGAGCCAGTGATCTGAATCCGCGAATTTTCTTGGATCGACCGAGACTCAATCCCGCGGTGGCTCCGCAGACAGAGTTTAAGCTGCGTTTTGACGATCGGCAGACTCAATTTAAAAAAGTCACAAAGAGAATTTATGAAATGCCGGAGGGTTCTCCAAATTCGCACATCGAAAAAAAATTGCTCGCAGCCTTTCTTTTTCAAAAATTGTTGAAAGTGGATTCTATTTTAACGATTACATCAGAATTAGATTTGTCAAATCTCTCATTGGTACCAAACGCCTGGGAATTGCGCGACGATCTTCTCTCTTCGGCGGAAATTAACGTCACTCAAAAAAAAATTGTGCCGGTCCAAAGCCTGCTGTCGATTCGTTCCGATGAAAATGGTTGCCAAGAATTGGAATTGGCTAAATTTGACGCCGTAGATTGGGACGCCAAAATTTGGCGAAAATCTGCGAATCAAAAAAAGAGGTGTGCGCAGATTTTTTCGTCACATGCCGACTCTATTGAATTGGCTTTTGAAGAGTTAGATATGGCCCCGACGGGAGCGCATCTCAAGTTATGTCCAAGTGTGCAGAGCTGGGCAGATTTGCGCCGAGGTTGGCGATGGCAACAAACCGATCCCAAGCATCGCAGTTTCTTGCCAAGATCCGCTGATGGTCGCTGGCAGTGGTTTCGATTATGGATGCAAGGTTTTCAAAAAATGGGATTCTCGTCGCTGGGAGCCAGCGACGTCGCCGATCAACCGAGTTTGTATTGGTCTTTGGCGCAATCTCAAACAGCGCGACGGAGTTTCGGCGCTGTTTTAGGCTCACCGATCATGCACAGTCAGAGTCCCACCACTCATTGGCCCAAAGAAATCAGTTCTGACACAGAGCCGTTTTATGCCATCGAAGTTCGGCTAGAAGAATGGGATCTGGCGATTTCATTTTTGACGGAATTGGGGATGCGACGAGCGGCTGTGACGTCGCCATTAAAAATAAAGGCCCATCACTGGTGCGAGCGGATGGGAGCTAAATTTTTGAATGCAACCTACGGCGGTGTAAATACAATCAGTTGGAGTTCCGTCAACTCTCAGAATGTTGTTTTGGCGGCCAATACAGATTATCCAGCTCTGGCAAAATGGTTTTCGGAGCTGAGCTTGAGTGACACCGAAACCACGGTCTGGGGTGGTGGCGGTTTATTAGCAGGAATTCGCCAACTTTTGCCGTCGGCGCAATTTGTGGGTCATCGTACAAATTCAAAAACAAAGGCCAAAAATCTTGTATGGGCTGCGGGGCAGAGTGCGGGATCGCTAGATTTTGCCCGAGGACAGGTCGAAAGAGTGATTGATCTCAGCTATTCTGAAAGCTCGCGCGGGCGAGAGGTCGCGATGCAAACAGGAGCGACCTACGTTTCGGGTCAGAGGTTTTTTGATCTTCAAGCAGCCGAGCAAAAAAAGATCTGGTGGCCATCAGGTTTCGATTGTGAGAGACCAGAGGCATGAGCGCAAATTCCTTCGGCGATCGCTTGGTAGTTACAACCTTTGGAGAAAGTCATGGGCCGGCGATGGGCGCCATCGTCGATGGTTGTCCAGCTGGTTTAGATTTTGATCTCGAGCTTTTACAGGAAAATTTGGACCGCCGTCGCCCCGGCCGCAAAGATTTAAAAGTGAGTGGCTTAGGTTCGAGCACTCGCCAAGAACTCGATCGGGTCGAGGTTCTCAGTGGGATCTTTGAAAATAAAACGTTGGGCACTCCCATCTGCATGATCGTTCGCAATGTCGACCAGCGGTCGGCTGATTATGAGGCCTTAAAGAATCAACTTCGTCCTGGGCACGCAGATGCCGTTTGGCGCAATAAATTTGGCCACGTCGATCATCGGGGGGGAGGTCGGAGCTCGGGGCGCGAAACCGTTTCGCGGGTCATGGCGGGCAGCGTGGCACAAATGATTTGTCGCGCCCTCTTTCCCAAAACCGAGATCTTGGCGTTCACCAAATCGATAGGTTCGATCTCAATGACCACTCCTCAAGTCTTAGATGTTTGCTCGGCCAACTTTTCAATTTTGAAAGAGAGAGTATTGGCATCTCCCGGCCGCTGCCCACAGGCGGATCACCATGATGAAATCACTCGACTCCTCGAAGACCTCCAGCAAAGCGGAAATTCGGTCGGAGGCACCTCCATGGTGTGTGTGAAAAACCTTCCTGCGGGAATGGGTCAACCGGTGTTTCACAAACTCAAATCGGATTTCGCTCAAGCCTTTTTATCGATTGGAGCGACGGAAAGTTTGCGGATCGGAAATTCATCGAGAGAAGAGCAGGACTCTGGTCACGTGTTTCATTCTCAAAATTCGCGCGCGGTCTATGGTGGTATCCAGGGCGGCATTTCGACGGGAGAACCCGTTTACATCGAAATTGGCTTCAAGCCGACAGCGAGTATTTTAGACGTGGCTAAAAAGGGTCGTCATGATCCGTTCATTGTGCCGCGGGCTCTCCCTGTTTTAGAATCTATGGCATGGTTTGTTCTGGCGAATCATATGCTTTGGATGAAAACGGATCGGATCGATTGACCAGTGGCTGGCCAACGACAACAAGCCAGTGCGACAGTCACTGTTTCGTACCACTTAGCTGATTGCGAAGGAAAACTGATTGAAGAGAGTTTGACTGAGCTGCATTGACATTTCGCCTGACCCTTTTGCGACTCAATAAAAAAATTCCAGGTCGTGGGTAAAAGATTTTATTTTTGAATTGAAACGGCTCGCATAGATAGTGAACCGTTTTGAAATCCTGCGAACGGAAATTGGATGTTTTCGTTTTCAAAATCACTCGCACCGATGGTGTAAAGCAGGGGCAGATAGTGATCCAACCTGGGATGAGCCATTTGCCAAAGTGTTTGCTGTTCCGGCCGCTCGCCCCAAAGGGTTTCAAAATCTCGATTCACAAGTGCCTCCTTGATCAGTTCGTCAAATTCCGCAGCCCAGGCAATCGCAGGAGCTTGCTCCTGCCAAACGATCTGCTGAAGATTGTGAGTGATGTTGCCACTCCCTATAATCAGCACTCCCATTTTTCGAAGCTGGCGAAGTTGCGTTGCCAGCCGCCAATGGTCCCGCAGCTTCAAATTGCGATTCAAACTCATTTGCAAAACGGGAACGTCTGCTTTCGGATACAAATGGTGCAAGATCGACCAGGTCCCGTGATCTAAACCCCAGGGCTCGTCGGACTCCGCATTTGGGGAGAGTTGGTTTTTCACCAACTCGGCCACTTCAGGTGAGCCAGGAGCGGGATAGTTGATTTGATACAGCTCGTCTGGAAATCCTGAGAAATCGTAAATGGTTTTTGGTCGCTCCATTTTCGAAACTTTAGTGCCAAAAGTTTCCCAATGAGCTGACACCATCAAAATTGCTTTTGGGATCGGCAAAGAGTCACCCCAATTTTTTAAAAAATTCGTGAAAGAATTTTTGGCAATGATGTTCATTGGCGACCCATGGCCAATGAAGAGTGATGGTGTCAGTTCATTTGTCATACTATTTCTTCAGCGGTTTAGCCGCTTGCACTCTCAAATCAATTGTGACGTCGTTGCCTACCACAGGCCCGGCTTCTACAAGGTTGTTCCATATTAAGCCAAAATCTTTGCGCTGTATTTTGGTTTTTGCCGAGAACACTGCCTTTTCGTTGCCGTATCCATCTGCGACGAGACCTAAGTACTTAGCATCGAACGTGACTTTTTTGGTGAGACTTTTGATTTTTCAAATTTTTCGGCCAATTCGAGGGAGCCCTCAAATTTAGTAAATCGTCCTTCTACAGTTGAAATCACTAAATGGGGAATCTCAAATCCCACTTTCGAATGGGCAGGGTCGATGTTATAGCTCCCAGCCTTGATTTTATTTTCCGCGTGCGCTGAGAGAGAAAGTCCGCCGAGGACCATCGCGGTGGTGATTGATTTTTGAAGAGAGTTTTTCATATGGCTTCCTTTGGTTGTCAGTTTCGAACTGATTTAAGGATCGGTGAAATTTGATTGTTCCGGTAGTAGACAGAAATGAATTTTACTGTTCTAATTTTTGCAACAATGATGGTAACCTGAGTCTACTGATGACCTAGAGGTTGCGGCAGAGTTGGAGGAAGACTTGAACGACATTGATCTCAATCGACTCAGAATTTTTAGGGAGGTTGTTGCGTTAGGAAGTTTCTCTCGGGCTGCTGAGAAGCTGCATCAACCCAAATCCAGGGTGAGCCGAAATGTGTCGGCGCTAGAATCAGAGTTGGGTGTGCAGTTGATCCAGCGGACGACCCGACAATTTCGCCTGACTGAAGAAGGTTTAACGTTGTCCAGTTCATTGAACAGTTTACTGACCGACTTGGATAACGCTCTGGTTGAAGTGTCATCGGGAGTGGGAGAGGTGACTGGCCGATTGAGAGTGACGGTACCAGAAGATATTGGCGTTGAACTGATGGGCGGAATTTGTGCTGAGTTTTTGGCAAGTCATCCTAAGGTGTATCTGAATTTGCATGTTGGTAATCAGATCATGAACCTTTTGAAAGAATCGATCGACATTGCACTTCGGATTGGCCAAGGTCGGGATAGCTCGATGATTCAAAAAAAAATCGGAATCGTTCGACTTGAGCTCTTCGCAAGCCCAGCCCTGATCCAAAAATGGGGACGGTCTGGGAAAATTGAGGACCTTGAGGCATGGCCCTATCTGGCCTTTAATCCTCAGGATTCTTTGAATCATTCAGTTCGTCTAACAAGTGAGCGGCAAACGAGAACTTTAAAATTAAAATCAGTTTTCGGCAGTAATAACTTCTTTGCTCTGAGGGCGATGGCAAGTTTGGGAATGGGTTTCACGCAACTTCCCAGTTTTTTGGGTCGAGAGCCCGTTGAGAAAGGACTTCTGGTTCCTCTTTTCAAAAACTGGTCTGCGGATCCGGTGCCGTTGATGGCTTTAATTCCCCATCAAAAAGAAATTCCATTGCGAACTCGTCGATTCATTGATTTCGTGTCCAATCGTCTGGTCTCGGTCTTGAAATAAAATGGCAGAACAGGAATTGCGATTCAGAATTTGCACGAGCTTTCCGAAAAGAAGAAATGGGACATATTTTAAGCTACGGACCTTCCATCCCGTTTCAAATTTTCGCTTTGCTTATAGTGATAGTGCACCCGGCACTTGCGGATTTGAATCTTGAACCCCCAATCCATGAGGTGTTTAGATTGGAAAATCTGAATCATCCCACAGAGTCTCAGGTGGCTATTTCAGCCGCCCAAGGGATCGATGACGTGATGGTGACCAGTTCTACGTTAAATCCGTTGAGTGGCGTTGCATTTGAAAGAACTTATCGGTGCAGTGCGCTTTGGCTTCCCTACACCGAATGCCATGTAGAAACTGAACAAAGTCTTGCCACCACACATATTTCTCAACTTCCATCGCGATCAGATTTTTTGATCGCAGTAAAACAAACCTTCGTGAACCTTCGTCAAAATTTTGAATTGAGCCTTGAGATAAAATCCTATTGGCTGGGCGCGGAAGGGGCCGAGTTTCGCGGCACTTTAGAAGCATTTAAAGAAACTGGTGACGCCGCCCGCTTGCATGTTGTCTGTCCGTATCTGCCAACTCCGATTTCTTGTGAGGTCGAAGCTCTCTCGCCCGTTGTTAAATAGATCTTGTTTCAAGTGGCCATTCAAAGGATAAAGTCCAAATGGAAAACCACTCAGGATCAGAAGACAAGAAGACCGGCGAATTAGAATTTTTGCCCACTCAAAACTCTCACGTGCCCGCCGTTTGGATTCTGGCGATTCTGGCTGTGGGTTACCTGCTGCACATTGCTGCTGGAATTTTCTTGTGGATCACGGCCTCGATTTTTTTAGTGATGCTTTTAGAGCCTTGGGTGCTTCGTTTGCGCCGGCGTCGGCTGCCAGGGCCAGTGGCAGCTTTGCTTTTGGTTTTGCTCGCTATGTTTGTCTGTACGGTATTGATTTCTTTTTTAGTTCATTTTTCATCTACGATCGTAGTCGAGCTTGAAGATTCTCGGCGCATCTTATTGGACTATTACGATTCTTTGAATAACACTTTCAACTCTTGGTTGGGATTTTTTTCCCACGCTCATTCGGGCGCACCGATCGCGGCTCGACCAATTCAAAAAGTGGAGGTTGTCGAGAGTTCGCCTCTGGGTGGTGAGCTCGGAATTACTTTGGTTCAAGGGCTGGGGAGCGCGGTTGCGGTGGTAACCTATGCCTTCTTATGGCCAATCCTGAGTTTTTTTCTATTGGCCGAGCGCGACTCTTTGGGAAAGGTTTTGCATAAGGCGTTCTCGGAAAGGCAGAAGGGTGGGCGAATTTGGAAGAAGGTTAAAAAAAGCACTCAGGCGTTCTTTTTTGGCAATTTAATCTTGGGATTGTTGAGTTTGCCCGTTTTCTTCATACTATTTGCCTCATTTTCTGTGAAGTCGGCATTAACTCTAGCGGCGCTTTCAAGTATTTTTAACCTTATACCTTTCTTGGGAGCCGTACTTTGCGGGTTCTTGCCGGTGTTAACCCATCTTTCAATGGGCGGCGGTTTGAGCGGCGGTATTGCTTTGTTCGTCTGCTGTGTGACAGTTCATTTCGTGGTTGCGAACTTCATCACTCCAAAAATTTTGGGCTCAAACGTAAATTTGAATGCGACAACCTCTACCATCGCACTGATCGTTTGGGGCGAGCTGTGGGGTGGAGTCGGTCTGCTCCTCGCCATTCCGATCACTGCGATCATTCGGATTCTTTTTGAGGAATCTGGGCGCCGTTGGTTAGTCTGGATGGCTGAGATGATGGGAGAAAGAATGGACAAGGACCTGTCGCCCACTGCTTCGAACCCTGAAACTGCGCCGGTGTTCCCATGAATCCAAAATTTTTTGAATCTCATTTGGCTCTAGGGAGTTAAAGCCCAACTTTGCTGGGTTTGTCCTTGCCAACTGATTGAACGCAAAGTGCGTTCGGAATTAGTGGCCAAACTGAAGACACAGTTGCTGCCATCGGTGTTGATGTAAGTTCCGTCCGGAATGAATGACAAACGAGTATTTAAGCCATTCGCATTGTCTGAAACCGCGGCGAGGACCTCGCCATTGCTCAACCTGAGGAGGATCTCTTTGTAAGAAACCGTGTTCCCACAAGGCCTAATGGCATCGACTGGAGTGTAGGCAGAGGGTGGAGCCGCCGCGCCTGCAATGCCATTGCAGAGCGTGACCGACTGTTGATTGGGATCGACTGAACTGTAAGATCCTCTATTCGAGATATCAGTTGCCATTAAAATGATTGAGCCTCCAGCTGCGCATGCGGACTCCGAAGCCGGTGCCACTTGAAAGACGATTCCGTGGCCATCAGCTCCGGCGGGGCCAGCCTGGCCAAGGGCACCGTCTGCTCCGTCGCAAAGAATTTCGGTGGCTTTCATTTCAGAAGGTTCTAGTCGGCCGCTGCGATCGAGATCTAGCCCGGAGCTCAATTGTACGCCCGTCTGGGCAGGGCAAATATTCGAATCAACGGTGACTCGGGCCAAGTTAAATTCGGTTGAATAGCCATCGATACCGGGTTCACCTTTTTTTCCGTCGGCCCCATTTTTTCCATCAACACCATTTGTGCCATTGCAAACAACTTGTACACTGGCTGGGGATTCATTCGAGTCCATGGTTCGGTTTTCGTTGGCATCGCTATAAATTGAATACACCTTACCTCCGGCGCTGCACTGCTCTGGCAACGCATCGGTCACCATTATCAAAGTCTGAGATTTAAAAATGACTTCCGAATCGGTGCTTGGCTCACTGGAATTGTCTTCTTTCGCAGGAGAACATCCAATAAGCGCAATAGCTAAAACGCCGCACAAACCAATACAAATTTTCATCTTACCCCACAACCCCAACGTTTTATTCGGCGCTAAATTGTAAAACAGTTCTTCGCTACCAGCCAAGTTTCGAAAAATTTGCGGCTTGTAAGTTCTGATTTTTAGATTTAGTGCCCAAGTCTTATCTATCTTAGCAGCAGATTTCTTCATCAACCGAGAAAATCTTAAAAACGTCTCATAGTGAGACAGTTGGTCCAAAAATATCGGCTGTCTGAATACTCCAGATCTCGAATGCGTGGTGAGTTTCGATCTGCCCTTTCAATCCGAAGATTTTTTGCGTCGAATTGTCGCGCGGCCCGGGCAGGGAAGAGTAGCCACGATATTACATTTGTGGCGATTAGTTGAGGGTTCTCAGTTTGGCTACGGGAGCGTTGTCGAAATCTTCAATCGACTCACTCAAGAAGTCGTCTAGCCATGGCCAAAAATCTTCAATATCTTCTACCTCCTGATGGCTCCGCCACAACATGTACGCTTTGGCAGGAGACTCCGTCAGATCAAAGCCCATAGAATCTTCTTCCAAACTCATCATTTGAAGAAATTTTGAGTCCTGAGTTTCGATGAGGTCCCAGTCAGCCATTGGTAGAGGTCCGTCTTCTAAACTTGCGAGCTCAACCCAACCGTTGTGGATTGCATACAGCGGTGAAACATCGATGGGCAGTTTTTTTGACAAATCAGTCGAGTCGACGGTTCCTAAATATCCACGATACGCAACAAACTCACCGGCACTCTCATCGACTAAAACATACAACAATGATGGCGGTGCGGTGTCAGATGAAACCACGACGACATCCATCGTTTTTGCCGACAACAATTTTGTGAACCGGGGGAGATGTTTGCTAACTCCCGACCACAGTTTCGCAATGGCTTCGGGCAGAAGATGATTCTGAAAGGCCTCTTTCCATTCGGAAGGGAACTCTTTTGCGATCCTCTGCGCGTCTCGACTCATCCACTGAGCATAGTAGCCGCCCTCTTCAGCGAGCATGTCTTCAATCTCTTCGACAATTCCCGAATCAATCATTTGGACTCCCGAACGGCAAGTGACTCCACGAAGGAAGTCGGCATCTGTAATAAACAGCGTAAATGGTAGAGGCTGCGACAAAGCGGTCGAACCAGCGAAGCTCACTATTTCGAGAGAATATGAGATTTCCTGGAAAAAGCAAACTCTCGACATCGCGGAGCTGGCGCGTTTGATCGGAAAACTTTGGCAAGAGCCTTATGATCCTACCAAAGACGAACATTTTTTTCGTCTAGTCCATCGCCTGTAACTCCAAAATTCAAATTATCTTGAGGCCTGGATACTCTCTAATTCGAATAGGGCCTGGATATTTCGGCCCAACGTCAACCGGTTCTTTCGACTTGCAAGTGACAATTTTTGGCTGGTTTTTACGCCAATGTCAGAATTGGGCCCTTGTTCGAAGACGAACTCGCTGGCAAATTCTGTTGAACAACCCAAACAAGGAGCCTTAAATGCGAAATCGACACCTTTTCAAATTCAATCTCGAAAAAACTTTTCTGATTGTGGCGTTACTTCTGCTAGCTTCGAGAAGCCAAGCCTTGGTGTTGTCTCAAATTACCACCGGAAGCGAATTCACCGTGACCAAAGATATTGTCTTTGAACCCAATCGCGGCGTTTTCATTTTGGGCACCTCCAATTCTGGCAACCTCGATCAACCCAAAGGATGGTTGAACAAGAGTGAAAGGTACCCCGTCGCAAGCTACAGCTCCGCCTGCAGCGTGAAAATTGCACCTGAACGAGGTTTCGTCCGTATCAAAGCCGGCAGCAAGCTCACTGTCACGGCCAACAACGAAGGTAGCCTCGAGTTACTGACCAGCCAAAATCACACCGTTGATTTAGAATGTAATGGACAAGCAAAAACTGGCGATTGGATCTACGGGCCCTCTTGTTATGGAGTTTTAGGCTGTCGGCCAGATTCAGACCATTGGCAACGGCTTACAAACAACGCCGCTTTTCTGGTCTCTACCGTTGAAATGCAACACTTGATCGCAGATTTCATGACCTTCTCAATGAATGATTCAATTGACGACATCGGCCTCGCGAGAGCTCTTGCGCCAACAAACGATTACTGAGTTCGATCGAATAAACCAGCCGGGGGAGGGGCAAGTGATATATTCCATCGAATGAGATTTATCCGGCATAAACCCACTTCAAAGTTCATGAGCCACTAGTGTTCTGAGTCAGAAGTACAATTTGTTTTTGGCGAAGGCATTTTTTAAAGGTTGGTGTGATCTCCCTCTATGACGAGAACAAACCAGGTACTCCTACGTGCCGGATCGTCTGCATGGCCAACTCGCTTGGAAAATGAAGCGCCTTATGAATCTAAAAACCCACCCCGAAGCGCAAAAGGAGCTGAGGATCTTTGTCGCCTGGCTCTCAGAAATTTCAATCGAAACGAAGCGCTCCATGCAAGAAGTGGGCGAAGAGCTCATTACTGTTGACCTTCTTGGTCTCCACCCCAGGCGCTCAGAACGTTGTGAGCTTCAGGCGGCGGCGGGCGCCTTAGCCTCGGGATTGTAATTTGTTGTTCGGAAGTTCAGAAGACGTAAGAAATGGTAGGGGCTGAGGGATTCGAACCCCCGATCCCAGTGTTATGAGCACCGTGCTTTAACCAGCTAAGCTAAGCCCCCGTCAAAAAATCAAGACATCGCGGAGACCGCAGTCGCTGTCTCCGCTGAGAAAGAATCAACCGTCGATGAACACTTTTAGTTTGTTGGATCGACTCGGATGCCGAAGTTTTCGCAACGCTTTGGCCTCAATTTGCCGAATCCGCTCACGAGTGACGTTAAAATCCTGACCGACTTCTTCCAGCGTGTGATCGCTCTCTTCGCCGATTCCAAAGCGCATCCGCAAAACTTTCTCCTCACGCGGAGTCAGCTGCGCTAGAACTTTTTGGGTCTGTTCAGATAGGTCGAGGCTCATGATCGCATCTGCTGGGTTTATCACCTTTTTATCTTCGATGAAATCGCCCAAATGAGAGTCTTCCTCTTCACCAACAGGAGTTTCTAAGCTGATCGGCTCTTTTGCGATCTTCAGGACCTTACGAACTTTATCTACGGGCATATCCATTTTTTCAGCGATCTCTTCAGGGATGGGCTCGCGGCCCAGCTCTTGAAACAACTGCTTTTGAGTGCGTGCCAGTTTGTTGATCGTTTCAATCATGTGCACGGGAATTCGAATCGTGCGGGCTTGATCTGCAATAGCTCGCGTGATTGCCTGGCGAATCCACCAAGTCGCATATGTCGAAAATTTGTAACCTCGACGATACTCGAATTTATCCACAGCTTTCATCAAACCGATATTGCCTTCTTGAATTAAATCCAAGAACTGCAAACCACGATTGGTGTACTTTTTCGCAATAGAAACAACTAAACGCAGATTAGCCTCAACCAATTCATGTTTTGCGGCGTCGGCTTCTTTTTCACCCTTCCAGATTGCGGTGTAAGTGTCTTGAATCCAGCGAAAAGTCATCTGTGTTTCAAGATTCAGTCGCTCAAGACGTTTTTCCGCGTCCTGTGCCTGCAAGATGTAGGATCTGAATTTATTGAACGTAAGACCAGTGTCTTTATTCATTTTGACGAGTTCTTTTTCGTTAGATTCAACAACCTTCAGACGCTCAATCATCGTGGGAACATCTTTTGAGAATGTTCGTTCAACGCCATCCTTGATTCGTTTGCGAAGAGTCGCCATTCGATTCACGAGATTGCGAAACTTTACGACAACTCGATTGATTGTTTTTCGATTGAAGTTGATGGCTTCGAAACTTTCCATCAATTTATCAATCATTGTTTGCATGAGATCGATGGTCTTCTTTTTTTCGGCCGTAGAGACATCGTCACGTCGCAAAACGGCAAAATGAGCCTCTGCATTGCGCTGATACTCTGTGACTTTGCCGATCAAAGTGTGGATTTTTTCGATATAGTCTTTTTCGTCATACTGAGTGTCTTCATCCTCCAACCCACGAAAAATGGACTTTACTTTAATTCGACCTTCATCCAAACGCTTGCCGAGATTTATAATTTCCCAGGTGCCCAATGGAGATTGGAGGATTGCGCGAACGATTTCTCGTTCCCCTTTTTCGATTCGTTTCGCGATTTCAACTTCACCATCGCGAGTGAGCAGGTTCACGCTTCCCATTTTGCGCAAGTACAGGCGGACAGGATCATTGCCGCGAACGTCTTCGCTCTCGGCCAATTCATCTTCGTCCACTTCTTCATCGCTGGCGGCGTTGGGATCGGCTAAGAATGTGCCATCAGCCTCTTCGCCAGCGCGTGGAGTTTCAACTTGATCAGCAATCACAACGCCATTGGCTTCAAGTGAGTGCATAAAAGAATCCAAAACGGTGGCCGCCAAAATTTCTGGTGGCAACAGGTCGTTGATTTCTTGGATTGTGAGCGAGCCTTTTTCCTTGGCGAGCTTCAGAACTCTCTGAACTTCTTCCTTAATCACAGCCTCTTGCTCTGGCAGGGAGAGTTTCTTCTGAGGGTCCTTGGTCGGAGTCGCTTTCATCATTTCCTCGTTCCAGTTACAAGTTTCTTCGGGGGTTAGGCCTTTTTGTCGAGTTCAGAAATTTGCAATTGCAGAGCTTGCAATTTTTGAATGATTTCTTCTGAACTATCCGTTTTTAATTGCAGTCGCAAAAGTCGCAATTGGTCCTTCATGCGGTTCACTTTTAATTTTCGAATTCCGTCACGAATCACAATCGCCTCACGAGTTCGCATCTCTTCATTTTTTTTCTCAGTGTCGATCTCGTCAGCCGAAGGGAGGCGATCTTGAATAAACACCAAACGTAAAAATGGCTCTGGTTTCTTTAATTTAGAAGATATTAGTCCTAAGACGCTATCAAAATTTTTGGAATCTTGCAAATACGCATTGTGAGCGAGATCGAAGAGTTCCGAGAGAGTGCCGTGACTGAAGAGCGCACGTGCCTCTCTTTCATTGGCAAGAATTGTAAAGTTGGCATGGCTCTTGATCGAAAGAGCAAAAATCAAAACTTCAATCGCCGGTGCTGGGGACAAATCGAAAAAAGGACGTTGATCGATCAGCACCTCTTCACTCGCTCCCGCCGTCAACTCTCCATCTGGCTTCACTGTTTCTTCGGCATTGATTTTGCTAGGCAGATGATCCACAAACCCGCCTGTGCGCTCGGTCAGTCCAGTTCCTGAGCGAAGTCCTTCTTTGGCCGACGCGGGCAAAGGAGCTCGCCATGCCTGAAGTTTTGCAATGTGCTTTTCATCCCAAAGAGATTTTTTTAGCCAACTCAGTTCCACCTCCAACTTTTCGGCGAAGGCTTTCAGGTAAAGTTCTTTCAAATGTGGATCTTGAATAGCGGCGAAGACCGGCCGCATGAGCTGAATCATTGAAATTTGTTCGGTGGGTTGAGCGTGATACTGAGTCATTGCTCTGTCGAGCGAAGCTAAAAACAGGTCTTTGGCGTCAGAGACAGATGATCGAAAGAGATCCGCGCCATACTCCTTCACAAAATCATCGGGATCCATTCCTGCAGGCAGCGAAAAGCCTTTGGGCAAAAGGTCCGCCTGGAGCAATGAAATCAAACTCCGGTCTTGAGCCTCTTGTCCGGCTCGATCGCCATCGAAAACCACAACCACGTTCCGAGTGTAACGACGAATCAACTTAGCCTGTTCAATGGTCAGTGCTGTACCCATGGAGGCAACAACATTGCGAATGCCATTTTCGAATAGGGACAGTGCGTCCATGTAGCCTTCCACGACGATCGCCGCGTCTTCGGCGCGAATGAACTTTGCAGATTGGTCCAGGCCAAAAAGTATTCGGCCTTTCGAAAAAATCGGACTCTCTGGGCTGTTCAGATATTTTGGCTCACCTTGATCGAGAATACGTCCACCGAAGCCCACAACTTCACCCGTTGGTGAAACAATCGGGACCATGACTCGATCACGAAACAGGTCATAATACCCCTGTGATCCCTGCCGAGCCCGAATCAATCGCGCTGTTTCAGCGATCTGTGGATCTTCATTTCGCTCTCGCAAAAAGGAGACGAAACCCTCCCAAGAATCTGGCGCGTAACCCAGCTTGAAGGTTGCAATGGTCGCTTCGGATAGTCCGCGTTTTGAAAAATAAGTTTTAGCAATGGTGTCAGGCTTTAGATTTTGCCACTGTTCATAAAACCAATCGCGCGCCAGGTGATTCATATAGAAAAGGGACCGCTTCAGCTCGCGCTCTTTTTGGTACCGGTCGTTGTCATAGCTTTCCGTTGGTATCGGAAGGCCCGCCCGTTGAGCCAAATACTCGACGGACTCGACAAAACTCATACCCTGATATTGAGAGAGAAAATCAAAGGTATTGCCGCTCTTTTTACATCCGAAACAATAATAAACTTGTTTTGCTTCAGAAACAGAAAAGCTCGGCGTTTTTTCTGGATGATCTGGAAAAGGACAGCGACCCATCCAGTCTTTACCGGAGGATTTTAGCTGTGTGAATTGCCCAATGATGTCGACCAGGTTGTTGGCGTTTCGAACTTTATCGAGAAACTCCGACGAAAAACGCACTGATGTCCTTACTGAAGTACTGTAAAAAAATTGAAGAGGCCAAAAATTAAAGAGCCAACTTGGCCTTGACGAGTTCGCTGATCGTTTTGTTATCGGCAGCGCCACCAGTTTTAGCGATGACCTCTTTAATCACGGCACCCATGTCTTTGGCGGAGGTTGCTTTCACGTCAGCAATGGCTTGAACCACGGCGGCTTCAATTTGGTCGCGGCCCATTTGAGCCGGCAAATAGGTTTCTAAAACCTTCAGCTCCGAGGCCTCTTGGTCAACCAGGTCTTGGCGACCAGCAGTTTGAAATTGCTCGATAGATTCTTTTCTTTGTTTCACTAGTTTTTTAAGGACGCCCATCACTTCTTCGCCACTCATGGGGTTGGGCCGCAATTCAATCTCACGATTTTTGACGGCTGCTTGTAGAAAGCGGAGGGTGTTGAGCTTGATTGAGTCTTTCTCTTTCATCGCGATTTTTACGTCGCTCATGATCTTTTCTCGAATGTCCATGGGATCTCCCTAATTTTAAGTGAAAAAAAAACCAGACTCAGTGGGCGTCTCAAAAACAATGGAATGTTCAGAGATGTTCACTAAGTCTGGTGCATTCAGTGCAGGATGCGCTTAATCAAATTTTTTAAATTTTTTCAGAGCGCGCTTGCGAGCAGCGATCGACTTTTTCTTCAAACGAACACTTGGTTTTTCAAAGTGTTCACGTTTTTTCACTTCAGACAAAATTCCTGCTTTTTCGCAGGACTTTTTAAAGCGACGAAATGCAGATTCAAAGCTTTCGCCTTCTTTAATACGAATCAATGCCAAAGAAATCACCCACCCTTCAAGCCGGCACGAAGGAGCAGCTATAGCAAGGACGATGGGGATTGACAATCTGGAAACATCCGCTATTTCACGCCAGTCCCATTGCTGAGCATAAGGGCAGGATTTCAAAGGAGCGGTGCAATGGTCGAAAAATCTCAGATGCAAAGGGCCTCAGATCTGACCTGGATGGCCAAGGCGCTCAAATTGGCTCAGCAGGCGGAAGATCGCGCAGAAGTGCCTATCGGTGCGGTCGTTGTGCGCAATGGCATTGTCGTGGCCAAGGCCTTCAATCGTCGGGAAACATGGCCCTCTCCGATTGCCCATGCTGAGGTTTTGGCATTGCACCGAGCTGCCCAAAAACTGGGGGCTTGGCGCCTCACCGATTGTGAACTCTTTGTCACCCTCGAGCCGTGTATTATGTGCGCAGGTCTTTTGGTTCAAGCCCGGATCAAACGAGTGATTTATGGCGCCAAAGATCCAAAAGGGGGCGGAGTCGAGTCGCTTTATCAGATTACAGAAGATCGAAGGCTCAACCACCAGGTCGAAGTGACTTCCGGTGTGATGGCTAAGGAGTGCCAGAGCTTACTACAGAATTTTTTTAAGCGCCGGCGATTAGAAAATAAGGCTAAATTAACTTTGTAGCGAAGCAGTTTAGGAATTCGACAGCACCAACCGGTACCCGATACTGGGGACAGCCATAATTGTCCCGTTAAATCCCTCTAGTTTTTTCTTCAGGTAATTGATCTGGCTGTCGATGTTTCGCGACGTGACTTCGACTTCGCCCCAAACTTCGTCAAGGCACTGTTTTCGAGTGACAACCTGATTTGCATTTTCAACCAGCAATTTCAGAATATCGAACTGCTTGACCGTCAATTTAAATGTTTTGTCTTCAATGGTGACGTCGCGAGAAATCAAATCCATTTTCAAATTTCCAGCCTGGAGGCAAGTTGAAGACTTTGGAGTTTGTTTGTCGGAAAGACGCACCTTCATCCTGGCAACGAGCTCGTCGATGCTGTAAGGCTTCGGAATAAAATCGTTGGCGCCAGCTTCAAAAGCACGAACACGGTCTTCAGAGCCCTCGATTCCCGAAACAAACAGCACTGGAACTTGATCAAGAGTTTTGTCAGATCGGATTTGTTTGCAAACCTCAAGACCGGATACACCGGGCATCAAATAATCCAAAAGAATCAATTGAGGTTGAAATTGTTTAATCGTAGCCATAACCGCTTGGGGATTGCTCACGGCCTGCACGGCAAAGTGATCCGATAAAAGTTCAACTAGCGTTTCACAGGCTTCGGGAGAGTCGTCAACAACGAGGACCTTGTTGAGATCTTTCGCTGGTTCTTGATTTGGTTCATGAGCAGTCATAATTGCATCCATAATTAGTGACTTTCTAAATTATCAAATTTGAATTCAAGTTTCGCACTTTTTTAGCAATTTTCGTATTTCTTATTTACGTGTTTTTTATCTCTTGCTTCGTTTCTTGTCCAAAGCCGCGACGAACTCAGGTTGGAAGAGTTGGGTGGGTGAGTCCACGCGGATCATGACTACATCTTAAAAACACTCTCACTTTTAGCAACACTTATTTCTGTTTGGAGGCTTCTTTCTTAGCAGTTATGAAAGCCAACACTTTTTCGCGAAGATCTCCCTGCAACTCGACAACGCCCTCATCGTCTAGCAGCTTTGATGTTCCTCCGCATCCGCATTTTTGCTTTAACTCCTTAGCGAGAGCCTCTAAGAAGGCTGTGTTTTTTGGCAGCCGACTGATAACGGTGACAAGTTTTCCACCCCGTCCCGATTTCTCTAATTGAATTTTGGCTTTGATGTCCGACCAACTTTTGGCAGAACTCTCTTTGACGCACTTGCACTCATCTCTCAATCGGCCGCACTTTGCGCAATTGAGACGATCTCGTGGATCTGAGGAATAAACTGGGCGATAATTCATGAAAGAATGATCGTCATCTTCAGAGCGGTGTCAAGGCTCGGAGCCTTGATCTCAACCCGCAGTGGCGCCAGAGGCGTCTTCCGAACCCAGTTTAACTTGCTGCATTTCTTTGCCGTCGAAACGATAAAGGTGAGGCTCACCATCCATCACGGTGACAAGGCAAACTGGACGATTCCAAACTTTTTGAACATTTTTAAGAGTGGCATTCATAAAGTCTGGCTGCATGTCGATCCCTTCATGCAGGTGGGTGAGTAAAAGCTCTCCGCGATTTTCAAAATTTGCATTGTCGACCCGAATGATAGGCTGACCAAAGTTTGTCATGAAAAACAAAAGCTTTGCCTTTATCGCTTTAAAATCGCGGGTATCGACTTCATATCGACCCGTGCGTTTGTTAAATTTGTAAACGAAGAGTCGATTGCGGACGCAAAAATCTTCTGTGAGAAATTCATCGATAAAAGTCACGTCGTTGTAGATCTTACGAATCTCAAAAATTTTCTCGCGTCCAAGTCCAAGTTTTTTATCCCAATTTTTTCGTTCGCGGATGTCGTCGCAGTCTTCCCATTCGCGACCAAACTGTCCTTTATTCCATCGTTCTTCAATGTCTCTGAAGAGCTCAATGCCCACCTTGTAGGGATTGTAACCGTTCGGCGACATCGCCATAGTCCCAGAGTGGTGATCGGCAAAATCAATGATTTCGGAATCGCTTAAAATTTTCTCGGTCATCAATTTAGAGTGCCAGTAGGAAGCCCAACCCTCATTCATCGTTTTGGTCATGCCTTGAGGTGCAAAATAATAAGCTTCATCGCGAACAATTGACAAAACATCCTGCTGCCAATCTTCGAGCGGAGCAAACTGCTGCAAGAACTTGAGAATGTCGCGTTCTGGCTCGGGTGGAAACTTTGCCCGCTTGTTCGCCTTTTCGCTCATCACTCGCTTTTGCTCTTCAACAAACGCAGGGGGATTGATATAGTCGCGCATGTAGGCCCGGTCGACCCGCAACAAAAAGTCTCCCGGTTGACGATCGGATTCAACGGGCTTCGTTGGAACAATCGATCGTTCGACATAGGGGCTGTAGCGATCAATTAAATTTTCGAGGCTGAGGCAGGTGTCTACGAAGCTTTCGACAACTTCATATCCATAGCGGTCGACATATCGGCGAATGCGAGTTGCATGATTCGCCATTTGATCCATCATTTTGCGATTTGTTTTGCCAAACCAGACGTTGTTTTTAAAAAAATCGCAATGCCCATAGACGTGAGCCATGACCAACTTTTGATCCATGTGCATGTTGCCTTCCATCAGGTAGGCGTAGCAAGGATCGGTATTGATCACCATTTCATAAATTTTTGAAAGTCCGTACTCATAGCTCTTTGAGAGATGTTCATATTCCATCCCAAATTTCCAATGAGGGTAACGAATCGGAAAACCGCCATAAGCCGCAAATTGATTGATTTGATCATAGGTAATCAACTCAAAAACGGTTTCGAAACAATCGAGCCCGGCATCTTTCGCAATCTTGCAGATTTTCAGTCGCTCTCGCTCTAGCTCCGGAGTTAAATTCGCCATAGATTATTTTCCCTTGCCCAGAAAATCCTTAATAGAATCTAAAATTTTATCTTTTCCTTCAATCTGGCTCAGCGTAATGCGGTCGTCGCCTGAAAAATCCTTTTGCAGATCCTTCAAGAATTGGCCACTTCCGTACTTGCTCTCTACCTGCCCATAACAAAAAACATTCACGTTCGGCAGAAAGAATTCGCGCAAGAGCTTAACGCACAAGCGAGTGTCTTCGCCGCTCCAGTTATCTCCATCGCTGAAATGAAACGGATAAACGTTCCACTCGTTGATGGGGTAGTCTTTTTGAATGATTTCTTGGCAAAGACGATATGCTGAACTGATCAGTGTACCGCCGGATTCGCTAGTTCTAAAAAAAGTGTCTTCATCTACCTCTTTAGCTGCGGCATCGTGAATGATGAATCGAGTTTCCAGACCTTTATAGTGCTTCTTTAGCCACGTGTTGATCCAAAAACTTTCGAGCCGGACGATCTCTTTTTGCTCGTCACCCATTGATCCCGAAACGTCCATCATATAAATGACAACGGCTTTGGTTTGCGGCTGTACGATGCGCTTGAAAGTTCGGTATTGAAAATCCCGTCGAATGGGAATGATCACTGGATCTGATGAATCGTAGGTTCCTGAAGAAATATACCGTTTCAATGCTCGTTTGTACGATGATTTGAAATGACGAAGGCCCTCCGGCCCGACAGGAGCTAGACCTGAGTATTTCGTTTTCATGGTATCGATATTTTTATTTCCTTTAGGAACGATACGAGGAAGCTCCAGCTTTTCACCCAGAATTTCAGCCAGCTCATCCATAGAGAGTTCGACCTCTAGAAGATGTTCGCCGTCGTTGTTGCCAGCTTGGCCTTGGCCGCCTTCGCCCTCTTCCCCCACGCCATCGCCAGGTTGCCCCTGGCCTTGGCCAACACCACCCTGCTGCTTGGGTCCGTATCGAAAGTTAGGAATGTCGATCGAAGGCAGGGGGATTTTGACGAAATCGTTTTCACGTTTTCCGATCATTTCCCCTTGAGTCACATACTTCTTAAACTCTTCTTTAACCTTGCCCTTAATGATGTCGCGAAATCGATTGTGGTCCTCTTTGATCGGCATTTGGCCTCACTCTAAAATCACTGTTTATTCTTCACATCACCGCGGGCAAAGATGCTCGCGACGTAGTGGAGGACGTCGATCGCAGAGATTTCGTCGTAGCCGAATTCTTTGATCAATCGGGTTTTCACAATGTCGATCTTTTCTTGAGTGTCTTTGTCGACAACTGAGCTCACCAGTGAAGTCAGTTTGATGCTATCTTTTTGGTCTTCAAACAGCTTCAGCTCCAATGCCTTGTGAAGACGTTCATTCATTTTGTAATTGAATTTTTTGCCTTCCAAAGACAGAGCGCCGATGTAATTCATAATCTCGCGACGAAAGTCATCTTTTCGCGATTCTGGAATTTCAATTTTCTCTTCAATCGATCGCATCAAACGCTCATCTGGCTCTTCGTCCTGGCCGGTGAACTGGTTGCGCACTTTCTCTTTCTGAGTGTAGGCCTTTACATTGTCGATGTAGTTAGCACACAGACGCTGCAACGCACTCTCATCGGCGCTGATGGCCCGCTGAACCTCGCCCTTGATAATTTCTTCGTACTCTTGTTTCACGACTTGCAGCAATTCACGATATTCCGCACGTAACTCTTCGCTCGCAATCAGAGAGTGATTTTTGAGTCCCGAATCCAATTCATTTAGAATCATAAACGGATTCACAGAGCCACGGTTGTTTTGTTGGGCTGCAACGATTGCATTCGAAAGTTTGTCTTGAATGTACCGCGGAGAAATTCCTTCTAAACCTTCGCGGTGAGTTTCCTTGCGAAGTTCCTTAACGTTGTCCTCAGTGTAATTCGGCAGCGTTTTACCATTATACAGTTTCAGCTTTTGCAAGCGAGTCAGATTGGCTTTTTTCGGCTTCTCCAGACGAGTTAAGATGGCCCACATTGCCGCCATTTCAATTGTATGGGGCGCAATTGAAATTCCACGCATCTTTTGAGAGTTGAAATCTTTCTTATAAATGGAAATCTCGTCTTTCCATTTTGTAATATAAGGAATATCCACTTTAACTGTCCGATCCCGCAAAGCCTCCATAAATTCATTGTCCTGAAGACGGCGATACTCGGGCTCATTCGTGTGGCCAATGATCACTTCATCGATATGAGTTTGGGCAAATTTCTTCGGTTTCACGCGGTGTTCTTGGGAAGCTCCCAACAAATCGTACAAAAACGCGACGTCTAATTTCAAAACCTCGACGAACTCAATTAGTCCACGATTAGCAACGTTGAACTCGCCATCGAAATTGAAAGCCCGCGGATCAGAATCTGAACCATACTCAGCAATTTTGCGATAGTTGATATCGCCTGTGAGTTCCGTCGAATCCTGATTTTTTTCATCTTTCGGTTGAAACGTTCCAATCCCGATGCGATCGGCTTCTGACAAAAACATCCTTTTCACACGAACATGCGAAAATACTTTCATCAGGTCCCCATGATATCGATCCATGAGTGCGCGAAAAATAAAGCGAGATGGCGGACTTAGCTCACCCTCCAGCTTAACTCTAAACTCACCGTTCTGACCCCGGTTGATTTCGTCCAGTGTTTGCGATCGCAAATCATCAGGGATCAAGAGAAGAGGTTCTTCGTGCATCGGGCTGACAAAAACTTTCTGAGACTTACCCAACAATCCGTCGAGTTCTCCCGTTTCGTCGACCCATTCAAATGTATAGAGAGCGCCTTCATCGGTTTTTGAATAGGCCTCTAAGCCCTTCTTCAACATCCGGCAGACAGTTGATTTGGCACTTCCAACAGGACCGTGTAACAAAATCACCCGCTTTTCGGTTCCGTAACCGAGTGCCGCTGCTTTCAAGATATTCACGAGCTTCATGATCGCAACATCTAAACCAAATACGGCATCTTTGCCGCCAGCATTGGCATCATCAAAAAATTTGTAGCGAATAATCGGCTTTTTAAAGTCGACATAATCTTCGGTCCCATGCGAAACAATCATGTCGTACATGCGCTGAAAGGCATTGCGAGTGATTTTGGGATTGGCCTTCACGAGATCTAAGTAATCTTGAAAACTACCTGACCAATGAAGCTTGGTGATTGAGTTTGTGCTTTGCCAATTTTTAACGAGTGATGAAAGATCTAATTTTGCCGACATGGCCCCTCCCTGTCCTTGGATCGAGTCCTGAATCTAAAATCAGTATACAGAGGATGATAACTGACAAGCAAAAGATTTTACGAATCCGGACGAGGCCACGGTGAAACACTTCATGAACTGCAGATTCAAAGTTGTATCAATTTGTAACTTTCTTTCTTTTCGAGTTGAAAAAGCAGGGGGTTGGGTTTCAAACTTGCTGGAGGGTCTGTAATCGCCCACATCAGTTCAAACTTTGCTGACTCGACCCGGACCTTCCGTAAGCTTGGCGACTTTTCAATCTCTGTAACAGTGACGCCCTCTTTATTTTTGCAGCTCAAAAGAGCCATCTCGCCCAAAGTCTGGCAGGTCCAACCGTCGCCAAGTTCTCTCTGACCCTTTAACAGCCGAAGTAAAACCAATGGGTGAATATCGATCTTCACTAACGGCTTCAGCGAACCGGCTTCGGCTTGGCTCGAATAAAATGCTTTTTGTGGATAAACTTGGCACGAGTAATTGCGATTGTCGGCGACCAACGAGGCAACTTGGATGCCCATGGACGTTTGGGCTTCCAATCGCAACTTGTCTATTCCTTCGACAATGCCATCGACATTTAGATACTGCTTATGATTTTTCACCTTATCTGTAATCTGAACTTTGGTTGCCCAACGAAAGACCCCTTCATCCACAGCCGAAACCTCAACATCAGGTTTCACGCCACCACCGCAACCATTCAAAATGATAGATGATAAAATGAACAAACTAAACTTTAGAAGAGGTGAAGACCAAACAAAAATCCTGTTAAAAAAGTGCGGGAAACTTTGATAATTCATAGTCTCAAAGCTTGCCACACTCCTTTATCAAATCCAAGAAGGATCACTTTTCACGATTTTGTTGGGGAGTCGAATCCGCAGCGGCCGGTCGACGAAAGGGTGCGCCCTGCTGGTCAGCAATCAAAGAGATTTTTTGACGCAAATGACTGATTCTCTCTTTGTCAGACTCTAGTTCAATAGCTTTGTGATACATATCTAAAGCTTTTTCGGTCAGTGCTTGCTTGGCGTAAACATCACCCAGGTGTTCAGCGATGATTGGTACCTGCGGTTGATATTTGTGCGCGATTTCAAGGTATCTCAGCGCCTCCCTCAGATTTCCCCGCTGGAAATACACCCAACCTAACGTGTCGATGATGTAGCCGTCAGTGGGCTCAAGCTCTAAGGCTCGCTTTCCCATTTTCTCTGCTTGCTCAAGATTTTCTTTTGCATCGGCCCAAGAAAAGGCGAGGTAGTTCAACGCCTGGACGTGATTTGGATCTAGCTCCACGACCTTCGTCATATCCCGAATCATATGATCTCGTTGACCTAAACGATCTGAAATCACGCCACTAAAAAAATGCACCTGAGCGTTTTCGGGAAATTTGTCGACAGCGACTTTAGCAGCCTTTTCAGCTTTCTTAAAATCCTTGGATTCGTCGAGCAGTGAAATGTTGAGCGTGTGAAAGGCCGCGTTCTCTTCTTTTTCGAAAAGCGCCTTCTGAACCAGGCTAAGAGCCGCATTCAGGTCTCCCCGCTTTTTTTCCAAATACACGGCGTGCAAAATTGCGTCTTGATAAAAGCTAGAAGCGGTCGGTACCTTTACAAAATTGGAAACGGCTTTGTCGACTTCGTTCATTTCTTCATACACGGCACCCAAATAGTAACGAACTTTGTCTGAATCTGGCGCCAATTCCAAAACTTGTTCCAGGCGTTTGGCGGCTTCAGGATAGATCTTCTTTTCAATCAAAATTAAAGCCATGCGCATTTTGATTGAAATTGAATCATCTGTTTGGCTTTCGAGATACTCAAGTTGCTCATAGGCCTCATCAAGCTTTTGATTTTCGATGTAAGTTTGCGCTAAAATTTCAGCCACTTTTGTGTGAGGGCCGTAACTCTTTTGATATTTCTGAAGCACAGGTAAGATCTCCTTCGTGCGGCCCCATTTTTCATAAAGGGCTGCGAGAGAGATCGTGGACTCTGCAAAATCCGGCTTAGCTTGAATGGATTTTAAGAGATTTTTTTCGGAGTCTTTGAAGTTCTTTTCTCCACCCTGCTCCATGCGAACTCGACCAATATAATAAGGGGGCAGATGAACGGCTGAGTAGTCTGAATTTTTCGCCATCGATTCAAAAAACTGAACAGACTTGTCGTACTCCTTCATCTCGCCGTAGACTGCACCCAGATAAATAGGCGCTTCTTGATTTTTAGGGTTGTCTTGCAGAACAGCCAAATATTGCTCCACTGCTTTTGGAAAAATCCTCATTGACGAGTACAACCCGCCCAACAAAATGCGAGCCTGCACATTTTTTGGATCACTTTTCACTGCCAATGTGGCGTGCAATAACGCCTCTGAAAATTGGTTGCTGCGTAAAAGTTCAGTCACCAAGCGAAGACGCACTGTGGTTGAATTCGGTTCCAAAGCGAGAACTGACTTGAAGGCTTCAACTGCTTTTGGACTGTTGCCTTCTAAAGAATAAGCTTCACCGATCGAAAAGTTGTAGTCGGCTTGCGATCGAGCTTCATAATCTTTGTACGACTCTTTCACATCAGACTCTTTCGTAGGCAGAAATGAAACCTGATTGGGGTATTTCTTCGAAGACGTCATCGCACCTGGCGAGCCGCCGGAAGAAGAGGACGTTGTTTCTAGGGATGTACATCCCAGCCCCAATCCGACTCCCAGAATCATCCCGACTCGTGCCCATAGCATTAAGCTTGTCATGTGACCTTCCTGTCCGTAATCAGCTCATCGGCCACAGCCAGAGCCGACTTTATGAAAAAGACACATGGCGAGATAAATAAATATTTTGCTAAGGCATAAGAATTTTCAGACCAAAAAAATGGGCTCAAGTACCTAGTTTTATTATATAATTTTGGTATGGACTTTGGTCGGCTAGTGGCCCACCCCCGAGGGCGTCAACCAGACTCGCCCAAGTCCGCTCACTAAGTGGAAAGCAGCGGTTGATGGGCTTGACAACATGTGGCGGCATCGTTAAGGTGCCGGGCATTGTAACCGAGAACTTCAATACTGGGGCACTCTCAAAATGGATGCATCAGACGGATGCTCGGGCGCATGTGACGAACGACTACTAACAGACTAACGTATTAGGGTTGACCAAACCTTCTGCAACGGAGTCGCAGATGAGGGGGGGAGGTCGATGGGAGGCAATTTGATGAACCAAATGGACTCAATCAGCTCAAAACCAAGTTCTAAAGTTAAAATCATCAAGCGTTATCAAAATCGAAAACTTTATGACACACAACAGAGTTGCTATGTGACTTTGGACGATATCGCAAAAATGATTCGTTCTAACGAAGAAGTGATGGTCATCGATAACAAATCGAAAAACGACATCACCGCAGCCACACTGACTCAGATCATCTTCGAAGCTGAAAAGAAAGCCTCTCAATATGCACCTCTTTTCACTTTGCGAGAAATCATTCAGACTGGCAACGGAAGCATTTCAAACTTCCTTGCGAAGTTGGGTGCATTTCCTCAAGATTACATGACTAAGCAAGCGAGCCCTTCAAATTTGACTGACAAGTCCTCAACAGATGACTTAAAGCAAAACTTGGAAACTCGAGTTGCTAATGCCACTCGCTACAATCCAGATTCAACAGCGAAAGCCGCAGCTGAAAAAGCGACCGTCTTGCCGGGCTTACAGGAAGAGGAAACGCCAAATCTTCCCAGTAGCAATCCAAGCTTGAATCAATGATCTTGATCCATCGGGCCAGTCCAAAGGGCTCGTGATAAGAGTGGTAGATAAGGGCTTAGTTAAATTTTAGGATCTGATAAAAAGGGAAAGGAAACTTTCCTTTTTTATTTCTGAAAGCTTCAAATTTTATTTGAAATCTGCCTAGAACGACCGCCAGTTCACAAAGACCATTTGGTTTTTACGAACATCGATATCCTGCAAAGTTTGCCAACCGGTGAGGCTTGTTTGAGTGTAAGCCAGCCCTCGGGCTTGAACTTGATATTTCCCTGGTGGAATTTGCATTCGTACGATTTGAAAAGAGTTTGGCAACGTAGACCACTGCCTTAAATCTGCTCGGTCTGTTGCGTTCAAGGCAATCCAAGCAATCGCACCCAACGCACTGTCGTGCTCTCCCAATTTGTCTGAAACAACTTTTTTAGCAACGATACCAGCAGCTCTGCGACCCAGAAGGGACAATCGGTCATCCGCGAGAGTCTTTATGGCGGCTTCACTGACGTCATAGATGTCTTGGGTTCCGATAGGTCCGGCGATTTTTTTTCCATCGGGAGAAATTAGCTGAACTTCAGCGCGCGAGCTAGTGCTTGAAACTCTTTTCAGGGCAGGAAAGCGATAGTCGAAATCAGCTTCTTTTCGGGGGCCCCAACCTTGGTGAAAAATAAATACCATCGTTGCTAAATTTGGGTCATACCACTCGGGTTTTTCAACGTGGGCTCCGAACTGCGCCACCCACTTTTTATAATCGGTATCGCGGCGAGCTTTTTTAGAAAGGCGAATCAGGTCTTCTTGAATTTGTGGCGAACGGGGATCAATCGAATAGGCCTCTGTCAGGGCGACATAAGCGTTGTCATAGTCTCGACTGGCCTCTCGCGCTAGTGCGGCGATATAGCGGGCGAAAAAATTGAGTTCAAAACTCTTTTTCTCATCTTGTCGGTACTGTTGATACTTTTC
The DNA here is from genome assembly GCA_937900305.1 of uncultured Pseudobdellovibrionaceae bacterium. Lineage (GTDB taxonomy): Bacteria > Bdellovibrionota > Bdellovibrionia > Bdellovibrionales > Bdellovibrionaceae > CALCCV01. The sequence continues at coordinate 29,682 of CALCCV010000214.1, forward strand.
ATTGATTCTGCGGGCTTGAACGACGGCATTTTCCAGATCCCCAAGTTGCAGGTAATTGAGGGCCTTGTAGGCATTGATGAAAATTTTTTCAAAGGTGTCGCCTTTGTACTGCACCATCTCTTCGCTCAGTACGAGTGAGGAGGCCACTTTGGAGACCGAATGATAATCAAGCTGTTCAGAGAGATCATCGGCTTCGCTAAAAACTTTGTTGCTTTCGGAATACTTGCCAGCAACCTGCAGAGCGGTGCCGAGGTCCATCAGGTAAACGAGTTTGTCCCGGCCGTCACTCGCCACGAGCTTTTGAAAATCAGCAATGGCCTCATCGTAATTCCCCCGTTCCAGGGCCGTGCGCGCCGTATTGACCTTGCCTTGGTACGAAGCGCAGGACGCGAGGACCAAGAACGAGGAGCACGTCGCAAAAGAAATGCTCCACCATTTTTTCACAGACTACAGACCCACCGAGCGTTTCTTGAAGAGCTTGCGCATTTCTTTTTGGCCAGCCCATTCGATAACCGAGGTCTTCAAGTTTGTGAGATTCAAGGTCAGTTTGTAATAGACAGTTTTGTCTTTGCCGATGGTTTTTGTGATCGACTCAAGGCGCCCGTTTAAAATGAAGTCGGCGCCGATTTGGCCGCCTGGACCTTTTTTTGATTCGTCGCCCACCATGCCCGAATTTTGATATTCATATTCATCGGAGATGTCTTGGCGGGCCTCGCGATCAATGAAGTTCACACGACCTGAATTGGTCAGCTCCACTTTAATCATGTCCATGATGCTTTGAGTTTCAATTTCTTCAGAAGTTTTGTTCTGAAGACCTGTCACCATAACGATGGGTTTTTTACGGGCGTTTGCGATGGGTTGTGAGCCACCGAGCGAGCCGACAAGCTCTTTGACCGAGCTTTGCATGTCAGTTTCAGACCACTTGTCATCCAAGAGATTTTCTCGTTGAACGTCATCGTATTCACCCTTGGTAAAGGCCTTAGGGCCGCAGGCACTAAGCCACAAGCTGCTGGATGCTAAAAGACTCACTAAAAAACATTTGCTCATGATTGAATTCATGAAATCACCTCCGTCGCTGAAAATCAGTCTGACTCGGAAAGTTTATTCGGATCTACGTTTCGGAGCAAGGCAGACTGATCCGACGCTAGGAGGCGATTCGGTGAATGCGGATTTATAGAGATTTAGAGAGAGAAATGAAACACTTCGTCGGATTGCATGTGGTTTTGAAGTCACAATGAAGATTTATAATCCCCCCGACTTTTATCAGAGACTCCAAGAGCACTACAACCCTGACGCAGAAGAGGTTTGGGTGGCTTGCCTAAACTCGCAGTTGGAGGTGACTTCGTTAGAGATGGTTCATCGCGGCACCGTTTCGATGTGTCTGGCGATCCCGAGGGATATTTTTCGCGCGGCTGTGCGAACGAACAGCCAGTACATTTTGTTGGCTCATAATCACACGAGTGGGGATTGTACGCCAAGTGGTGAGGATTTAGAGCTCACTCGCGAACTCTGTTTGGCGAGCCGGATTTTAAAAATTCCGATCATTGATCATCTCATTTTTACGCCGGCCAAATATGTGAGTTTTGCTCAGCTGGGTTTGATCAAACGATTCATGCAATCTCGTCGAAAGTGTCGATGGGCTGAACGTCAATAGGATCAACAGTTTTAGAGGATGCGGTCTCTGAATCTGTCGAAACCCACATCTCATCTTGATAAACATTGACGCCATCTGTGGGCGCGCGAAAATGAATGCAGACGCGCAAGTGAGGAGGACAGATGTTTGAAAAGAGATGGCCACAGCTACTCTATATAGCGGCTTTTGCAATTTTTCTGAATCCGCTATCGGCGCGCGCAAATGGTTGGTCCTGGAGTTTGGGTTACAACAATCCACCCGGAGCAACGGTCGGAATTAACTTCATGCACTTGTGGACAAACTGGGCTTTCGAAGTAGGGGTTGGCGCGATCGAGGCGAAAAATGAAGACGACACAAACAGCGATACCGACAAAAAAACTCTGCACGTTGGCGGCGACGTGGATTTGAAGTATTTATTCGGGAATAGTTGGTTTCGTCCTTACATTCAAGCTGGGATGGGGGCTGGCGTGGGGATCAAATCCGATGATGACACCTCTGCCGGCGCCGGTGTGGGTGGAAGCTACTGTGGCGGGGGAGTATTTTTAATGGGAAATCCATTTTATCTTTATGCTTCACTCAATACAGGAACCTTTGTGCAGGTGGGCCTTGGTTTCGACTTTTGAACGAAGAGAACTGGCAAGATATGGGCTGAAGCGGCAAAGGCCTGAATTAGTTGGCACCCGTTGGTGGCCGGTCCTGCAAAACAGGGAAACGATTGTTCGATGATTTGATTGGCTTCACCGACTTAACTTTGTAGTCTTTGTCGAGTGTGACGTCCCAGCCTCCCCGCTTTGCATTTTCAATAAATTTGCGGGCGTAAGCATCTTTAAAAGACTTGTCGTATTCTCGCTGTTGTTCATTTTCAAAAAGTTCTTTTTGAATCATTTGCTGGGGATCGGGAAAGGGCTCATAGAGTGTATTTCGACCGGCCTCTTCAATAGTCTCTTCGCTCACCGCTAGTTCTGCATAGGGATCAAGCTCTGGTCGGTAGGAATCTTTATCTTTGAGTTTAAGGATTCCCGCTTTGGAACGCTCTTGTTCTAGTTCGTATTTTAGTTTCTCGCTCTCGATATCCATTTGAACTTGGGTCATTGTCAGATGTTCGTTCACTCGCGTAGAATATTTTTCTGTGATCTTTGGTTTGGATTTCTTGCGTCCGTCCTCACTTAGCAGGGCGGCAAAAAAAATCAAAACTGCTACCAATATCAGAGTTAGGCCTGCTTTCTTTTTCACTATTGTCTCTTCGGCATTTCAGACTGAGACTTTAGACCAGAAGACGGCGAATCGGATTTGGCGGAGTGGAGGGCTTGAGGAATCAGTGTTGGTTGGCTTCCATGGGCGGTGGCTTTACGGGCAGAAAGACCATGAATTCAGTGCCGACTCCCACTTTTGATCGAACTTTTATTTCTCCACCGTGAGAACGAATAATTCCGTAAGTTATACTAAGACCCAGACCAGTTCCTTCACCAACATCTTTTGTGGTAAAAAAAGGGTCGAATATTTTGGCGAGATTTTCTTCTTTAATTCCCGAACCGCTGTCTTGGACTGAAATTTTGACTCCGCCCTCTGGGCCGAAACCTTTCTTTTCAAAGGATGTATTTACCCAAATTCGTCCGTCGGTTCGAATGGCCTGAATGGCATTGGTTAGTAGATTTACAAAGACCTGAAAAATTTGGGACTCCACGCACCAGATCATCGGAGTTTTGCCAAATTGTTTTTCAAGATTGATTCGCGTTTTGAGTTGGGGTTCGACGAATTTAACGGCCTTTTCGATAAGTTCATTCAAACGAACTTCGGTGTATTGAGCTTTTTCTTGTCTTGAAAAATTGCGAAGGCCGTTGATGATTTCGCGTGTGCGTTTAGTTCCTTCATCAAAGGAACCTAAAAGCTTTGGTAAATCTTTTTTGATAAAGTCAAAATCGGCTTTGGTGAGAGCTTCGTCCGAACTATCGGCCGTTTGTGCCAATTGATCGACTAGCGTTACGAGACTGTCACAGTACTCTCGCAACGGCGCAATGTTGCCTTGAATGAAAGAGATAGGATTGTTGAGCTCATGGGCGACGCCGGCAACCAATTGCCCGAGGCTCGCCATCTTTGTGGACTGCAACAGCTGATCCTGTGCGGCCTGGGATTCGCGATTGGCGACCTCAAGCTCGTGGACTTTTTGTTCGAGCTCATTTCTCATCCGTTGGATTCGATCGGCCATTTTTTGAAAAGCGCCAGCGAGAATAGCAACGTCTGGTTCTTTGATCGTTAGGGAGCGAATAGGTCGCTGGCCATCAAAGGCGTGCACCTGTTCGACGAGATAATAAAATGGACTTAGCAGTGAGCGGCTGATCGAGTAGCTAAAAATTCCCACCAATAGGAGAATGAGAGCTAGAACGCTCACTAACACCATAATGATTTCTATAACGGGATTGAGAACGAGAGACTGGGGAAGACTGATGCCAAGAAAAAGGGTGTCGCCGTTGCTGGCCCCGGCGATGGGAACGAGAGTAGCGACTTCGCGACCCAAACCAGAGTCGATGATGATCTGAAATTCGCCTTGCCCTTTTTTTCTGAGAAAATCTTTTTCATTGCCTAACTTGAAAGGGCCTTGAGCAGAGTAGAGGGGCTTCCCGGTTTCACTGACAACCAGAACATTGGCCTGGAGGTCTTGGGACCATTTTTGTAAGTCGGCAATGGTAATGAGTAGGTCAAGGATGATGCTGCCGGCGGATCTCTTGGCTCGCGACAGGATGATAGATTTTGCGGAAATGACTAAGCCAAAATTAGATTGGAAGTGCGTGAATTCACGTATTTGATGTTTGCTCGTATCGCGATTGGGCATTTGCATCCCGTTAAAAGTCGCGTCGTTACTGACTTGGGTGAGATAGCCCCCACCGGAATCGAAAACGCGCAGTCGAGTTTGGCGTGGCGGTGAAAAATTTCGGATGAGGCTGTTGACCTCTTCGGCTTCTCCGCCCTGAGAATAGATGGGCAAGCGGGGATCTTGTTTGAAGCGAACCAACCAGTCGAGACCGCCTTTTTTCTTTTGATTCAGATCACTTTGTAATCGTTGATTGAGCGTGTTCAGGCGTTGATCGAACTGAGATCTGGCATTTTCATAAAATTTATAGACTGAAAAAAGAGAAAATGAAATTAGCGGCACCATTGAAAAAATGGCGAAGTAAAAAGCTAGCTTTTTAAGAAGAGAACCGCCCATATTTCATTGTCACCGGTTTCAGCTCACCGCTCAAATTGATTGCCACTTTGGCAACTCAATTGGTTCATTGGCCTGGTTCAGTGGCGGGTTCGGACTCGATGCCTTCTGGGCTAGTTGTTGGCACTGAGGTTGGAGATTGTGAGGAACCTGCTGGTCGCCCCTCATTCACGTTGAGAATGATACGAATAATTCCGTCTGGCATGATCCGTGTATGCTTTTCTTTCACCAATTGAAGCTGACCGTATTGACCGATGAAGTCCTTTAAGACTCCAAGCTGGGCTTCGGGTACAGTGAAGTGGAAGTATCTGAGAGCCGCTGATTTTTTCCAGCCGAGCTCGACCTCTCCGGCCTTTCGTCCACCGATATCTTGGATGCGGTCGCGAATTTTTGGCCAAACAGATTCTACATTTGTGACTTTGACTTCTCCCCGAAATAAAAATCCTCCGACCTTCTCATCAACCTCGGCAGTGCTGACTGCGGTCGCAGGTTTTGTTGCGGTCGCCGCGGGTTGATTGGCAGTTCCGCTGGTAGGAGTTGACGGTGGCGGGGGTGGAGGCGCGGGGGCCTTTAGATTTTTGACAGGGATCGAGCTGGCGCCAGCCATTTTGGTTGAATCCATAGCTGCTTTGATGAGCGCATCGCCGGGTTGAGCCGGCTGAACTTTTGCGACGGAGTTTGGTGAGCTGGGTTGCACTGCCACTTGCGTTGCAGATTTCGGTGCTTCAGCAGGTTTTGTGGTGTTCGTCGCCTTGGCGGATTCGTTAGGTTTTTCAAGCTCGTCTTGAAATTGGGCGCTATCAACGGGCTCTTGTGGCGTGGGTCCTTTTTCAAATTCAGCTAGAATCACTGATTGCGGGCTTTTGATTAGCCACTTTTTGACCGAGTCTTCCCAGGGGATCACGACCAGAGCCAACACCATGACAAAAACAACAACGAGCGCTTCGGCAGCCCAGCGAAATAAGGGTGGCCACTGACGAACTTTTAATCGCTCAACAACAAATGGTAAGTAAGATTTGGTTTGAGTGATATCGTTCACAACCTTTTCGGAAAATTCGATATGGTTTAATTTTTGGAGGTCAGTGCGCAGAGACCGAATGAAGTCGAGTTTCCCTTGGTACTCGGGGTGAGAGCCAAGCCACTTAAGAATCTCCCGACTCTCTTCGGGGCTCAATGTGCTATCGCAATAATCAACGAGCTTGTGATGAAAAAACTCTGACCGAAATGGGGAGGAGGTTTTTGTCTTCCAATGAAACTCTTCTTGCGAATCTGTTCCTCGATCCAATCTTTCCTCCTTTCCTCTTCCTCGTCGCGTTTGGCTTATAAACTTTTATTTTCGCTCAAATCTAAAAGCGCCTGGTTCAACCTGAATTTCAATGTTCCGTGAGAGATTTGAATGGCATTGGCTATTTCGGCGGCCTCAAACCCCAAAACTTCACGCCAAATTAACACTTGCAGCTCTTCAAAGGTCAGAGTTCGCTGTATCTCAAGCCACTTCGCGAAAGGAAGCTCGGGGGCAATTTGGACATTTTGTCCATAACCTATGTGCGAACGAAAGGACGTGAATTTACTTCGATATTTGTGACTGATGACGTGCATTGAAGCAATGACGGCTGTGAGGGTGACTTTTTGCTGACGCCGCATTTTTGTAAAGTGCCTGAGGGCTTTTGCTGTGCATTCAATGGCTAAGTCCTCATCCAAATACAGAAGAAAAAAGAAGTTTAGAAAAAGCCGAGTGGCCGTGGTCTCTTCGTTTTTACTCAACCAGTTGCCTCATGAGATCTAGGTTGTCCAAAACTTTACCAGAACCAAGCACGACGCAAGAAAGTGGATCTTCAGCGATGGACACCGGCAATCCAGTTCGCTCGCGCAACAGGACGTCCAAGTTTGCCAGCAGGGCTCCGCCGCCGGTGAGGACGATTCCGTTATCGACGATGTCGGAGGCCAGTTCGGGCGGCGTTCGTTCAAGGGCCGTTTTTACCGCGTCTACAATTTCAGAGAGTGGATCAATCAAGGCGTCGTTGACTTGCGAACTTGTGATTTCAATTGTTTTCGGAGCTCCGGCCACGAGATCGCGACCTTTGATTTCCATAGTTTTGTCTTCTTCGAAAGGATAGGCATTTCCAATTTGAACCTTGATCGCTTCGGCAGTGCGCTCGCCGATCAAAAGATTGAACTGCCTCCTGACATAATTCACGATGGCTTCGTCGAATTTATCGCCAGCGACTTTGATCGATTTGCAATAAACAATTCCGCCTAAAGAGATGACGGCAACGCCAGTGGTGCCACCACCCAAATCCACAACCATATTGCCACCGGGCTCGGTGATTGGCAGGCCCGCGCCAATCGCGGCGGCCATCGGCTCTTCGATCAAATACACTTCGCGAGCACCCGCCGTTTTTGCGGCTTCTCGCACAGCTCGCTTCTCAACTTCCGTGATTCCATAAGGAACGCAGATGATTATCCGTGGTCTTATAAAACTTTTCTTTTCACCAAGGGAGCGCTCGATGAAGCGCTTGAGCATATCACGTGTGAGTTCATAGTCGGCGATAACGCCATCTTTGATCGGACGAACCGCAAGAATGGACCCTGGAGTGCGGCCTAGCATGTCTTTCGCCTCTTTACCGACGGCGAGGAATTTTCCATTTTTTTGAACGGCAACGACAGAAGGTTCATCGAGAATGATGCCTTTGCCTTTGACGTACACCAAGGTATTTGCGGTACCTAAATCAATAGCGATGTCGTTCGTGAAGTAATCTGTAACTCTCTCTAGTAAACCCATGACCATCCAATTTCTTTCCGCAGCCTTGTCACTCTTCTGGGTAACTCTCAAGAGGGGATGTTGAGGGAAAATCGCGGAATTCTACGAGTTTGAATCAAGTCTAGATTCTTAAATTTTAGGAGTCAATTGAGAGATTTAGACGAAGTGTAACGCAAACCGTCTGAGCCGCTGGCTGCGGCCCTTCGTCGAGGACTGTGAGAATGAAATTTGAGTGAGTTCGAGAAACCCTCTTGGGTGAGAGGATCAGTCTTCAGAGTCTAAGTCCTGATCGCCGCACTTGAGGCTGGCTTTAATGCCATCATCATTAAGTGTTTTGAAAGAAAAGCGAAACGGGTGAACACGACTTCGGTACTTGAGAAATCCGAGGTCCTCGGATTTCAAAGTCACAACGACCTCGTCGCCGGTCACTTCAATGGTTTTCTTCGAGAATTTGATGAGGTCGGTGTCAAACTTGATGGTTCTTTCGTCGTCGATTTCAGTGATTTTTTCGGTCGTCATGTCCTGGCCGTCTTTACTCGCGTCCACTTCGCAGTTGAGAGATTCTAATTCGTTATTTGAATCTACCTCGTCTGGCGTGAACTCGATTTTTGTTCCTTCTGTCGTGCTTTTGGTTCCATAGATCAGAGTGGCTTTTTTCTTTGCCGGAATACGAACTTCGAATGCTCCGCGACCATAACTCACCGTTGGGATTTTTGAAACGGTGATTGAAATCAGATTTTCTGCATCCGAACCTTTATCAATGTAGGTCAAAATGACTTTTCTGCCAGATCGACTTTGAACCGAGAACGGAGTGCCGTCTTTTGGCAATTTGATTTCTGAACTTTTGGAGTTCTCACCGAGCTCATCATCTTCCTTGTCTTTGAGATTTGAGAACTTAACTTTAGCGTGAAAATACTCTTTAGTGTCTTCTGTTTCTTCGGTGCCAGCGTCATCAGTTGAGGCTGGTGTTTCGGGCGAAGCGATGTCTTCTTCACCATCGGTTGTTGGTTCCTTAGGTTTTTTTGGATCTTTTTCAGGAACGGCCACGTCGCCCTCGCCAACTGTGCCCGCTGGTGGAACATCCGTTTCGGGATTTGGTGTCGTTTCAGATTTTCCATCGCCATCAGCCGGTGGTTGAGTCGCCGGAGCAGGAGTTGCCTCAACCGGAGGTTGAGATTTTAGTTTGTCACACGATGCTTTCCACATAGCCATTTTTTGGGGCCAGTTTTTGCCATCTGTATTGACGTTCCAAATGGTGTCAGTCGCTTTGATATCTTCGCAAAGAAGTTCCTTGTCGAGAGATTTATCATTGTCAGTGCAACCTGCGAAGGAAGAATTGTCTTCTAATTTTACGCAAAGGTTCTCCAAATCTCTAACCGCAATTTTTTTACCTTTGCACGCCTCTGAAAGCTGGCCGGTCAATTGATACTCAGTTATTTTTTCATTGGCAAAACGTTCACACTGTTTGATGTAAGAGACAGCCTCTACCGCTGCTTGATTCGGATTTGCGGTTTGCGTGTCGCTACCGTCAGCGCTTGGAGTTTTGGACTTGTTGTCGCCTTCTTTGTCCTTGTCGCTGACCTCGGATTGAGGCGGTGCTTTGAGTGGGGTGCTACGAGATTTCTTCTCGCCGCAGCCGAACGCAAGGCCCAAGGACAAGACTGCCACCGTGAAAAAGCTAAACCATGTTTTCTTGTGTCCTAGCATAATAAACTCCAATTCAAAGCTCAGTGTTTCAACAAGTGCGCCAACCTGAGACGGGAGCTAGGACCTCGCCAACAGGTCTTAAACTGAGACTTGTTGATCAGGTGTTGAATGTTTTGACATGGAACAAAATGGGCCTCAGACGTTGGTGCGTTGGAGACGTTTCTGCTCGCGTTCGACTTGCGCCAAGTAGGCCATCTTTTCTTCGAGCCATTGGTCTGCGGACCACGAGAGAGTTTCACGGAAGATCTTCTCGAGACTGTCGAGCTCCTTCACGCCGTGATCTTGGTGGGAAAGAAACGCAGGGACCCGGCGAGTGAGGAAGTCAGAGAGATGCAGGCACATGGTGTGGCGAAGTGCATGGATTGCTTCGAGCTGCCAATAATTTGCTTCGGGAAACTCTTGGATGAGCGCTTTGGCCTCAAAACCGTGTCGCTCGGCGAGCGTTTGTAGCTCTTGGGGCGAAAGGGATGCAGACCAACCCGCAGCAGAATTTTTAGCGTCGGTGTAAAGATCTTCTGTCAGCAGTGGGTTGAGCGGTTGGTAGGTATCGGTTCGCCAGGCTCGCGCCTGCAGCTCGAGAGGCATCTTGCGCAAGATCGAATGGACAATTTCTTCGGCCATCTTTCGATACGTCGTGTACTTTCCGCCCGCAACGACGGTCAGTCGCGGATGGGGGTGTAAGATCGTGTGTTCGCGGCTGGTTTTACCTTCGCTGCTAGAGTTGTCTTTAACCAAAGGTCTTACACCCGCATAAGTGGCGACGATATCAGTAGTTTCTAGCTTAGCGTTGGGAAAGTATTCATAGGCGACTTTCAGCAAATAGGAGATGTCTTCGGCATCGGTGTTCACCTGAGATGGAGACTTTGGATAGTCTGTATCTGTAGTGCCGATGATCGTCATTTCATGTCGGGGAATTGCAAAGACGATTCTCTCTTTTTCACTCATCACGATGGCGGAACTCAGGGGGAGCCGTTCGCGCAAGAAAGTGAGATGAACGCCTTTTGTTGGTCGAAGGATGGGTTTCCATTCGGGCAGCAAGACTCTTAGCGATTCGTCGGTCCACGGACCTAAGGCAGAAACGACTTGATTTGCTCGAACTTCAAAAGTCTTTCCGGATTGAGTGTCAGTCAGTAGCGCCGTTGCGTTGTTCTGGTCAGCTTTATCAAGATTTACCTTTGAGACATGGCAATAATTGACGATCTTGGCGCCAAAAGCGTGGGCCGACCGCAATGTTTCAAGAACCAGTCGATCATCGTCCATGTAGGCATCATAGTAGGTGTAAGAACCCTTCAGCTTTTCAGATCGAAGAATGGGATTAGCCACCATCGTTTCGTCAGCAGATAGGCGCTGATGAAGTTCGGGCGCTTGAAATAGAGAGAGCAAGTCATACAGCCACATTCCAATG
>CALCCV010000215.1 GCA_937900305.1 uncultured Pseudobdellovibrionaceae bacterium
TCCGATCTCACCGAGCATTCCGCCAAACCAAATTCCAAACGCCGAGATAAAATTGTAACAGCTTAGAAATGGGACCTTTTCCTTTTCTTCGAGTTGTTCGAAAAAAATTTGCTGCAAGCTCAACTCAAAGGCCGCATAACACAGTCCGCTCACCGCTTGCAAAATCAAGACTTGCGTGAAGGAGATCGCCCACGGCCAATAAATCGGCAAAATCGAAACGACGAGAGCTCCCCCAACAAACAAAATTCTATGCAGCTGTGGATTTTTTAAGACAAAATTGTCGCGAACATCCAAAAACAACGATAAAGCGATTTTACCAATAAAAAAGACCACGACCGACATCATAAATTCAAAGTAACTAAACTGCCGCTTCGCTAATAAAAATGGCGCAACGTAGGGTCCCGACATAAAAAGGGCTATTTGAAATGGAATCATCTTCCGCAAAAAAGATTTTTGCCGCTCTTTCAAACCCCGCCACAAACGCCACGGAGACACCGTCAACGTTTCATCTTTTTTAAACCAACTGGCATCGAAGTGTTTTCGACTCAAGGCCCACGATGACAAAAATCGAGCGACGCAGGCAAAAGAAAACAGCAGGCCAAAGAGGTGGTGAAATGAGGTGATTTCGGTGCCCAGCTTCAGCAGCACAGCTCCGCCCACTAATCCACAAAGCACACCCGCCTGCGAAACTCGCAACCGTCGATTCAAGTAGTGAGTCGTATTTTGATTTTTCAGCAAAAAACTCATCCAATAGTTCCAAGCTGGGGCGGCAGCATATCCTGCCGCCCAGTAAAGCGTATAAACAAAAAACAAGCTCCAAAAGCTAGCGACATTGACATAGGCGAGAGCAATCAATGGAATAAAACTCAAAGCCTGAAGCGCCGTCGCCGCGACCACCCAAGCTTTGTGTGATTTGAGCCAACGCAGACCATGCATCGAAAACATTTGCAAAGTAGCTCCACTCAACATCGGCAAGCTTGCTAAAATTCCAACCGCAACTTCACTCAATCCCAACTGAAAACTATAGGCGGGCAAATAAGATTCGCCCGCGCCTACCATCAACGAATACAAAAATGCGTCGAACAAACTAAATCGAATCGAACGCATCTGAGCATCCGACGTGGGCAATTCTGAAATTGAAGAAGAGCGGAGAGGCTGCGACATGGCTTCTCATGAAATTACACCGCTGCTGATTCTTTGGAAAGACCAGCCGGCGACGAAAGGACCGGATAAGACGTGCCGGTGATCACATCTCTCCTGGCTTCGAGGTTTAGAAATTCAACCGGAAATCCTCGGGCCCTTTGTCTAGTTTCTCCTCCAAAAAATTGAGGCTCTAAATGAACTCGGTTGTTTGGCCACCCGATTTAAAGAAAGAAGCTATCCTGGCCGAATTCTTGCACTCCTTGCCCGAAAGATACGCCGCAATTGCCCACTAGGTTGAAATGGAATCGCAAAATAGGTCTCGGTGCTTGTGCGTCCAAGATCTTTTTTCGCATCATTTCCAGATGATTTTAAGTTTGAAATCATTTGACGGGGTTAGACCTCGGACTTAGGTTCTATCCTCCGTGGAGATTGAACAACTCGTAGAACTTACAACTTGAATACTTCTGCAAAGATTCAGATACAAAACTGAATCCTGAGTCTGAAAAATGATTCGAAATAAATTTGAATGAGCTTTGGGATTATTTGAATTGTTGGAATTTTGGAATTGATAGATATTATTAGATATTATTAGATTTTGAACTCACATTTGAGCCAATAATCAAAGAATTTGAAAAATTTGAAGAATTTATGAGAGAAGAATTTGAATCAAGAAAAAGGCGAATCCTGAATGAATAAGGCTGATCTTGTTGAAAAAGTCGCTGAACTGACTAAAATGCCAAAATCCCAATCTGAAGCCGTCCTAGATGCCACCCTCGAAGTGATTCAAAGAGCCCTCTCCAAAGGCGAAGACGTTAAACTCGTCGGTTTTGGGACATTTTCAATTTTGAAACGAAAGTCTCGTCCGGGGCGCAATCCCAAAACAGGCCAAAGCGTCGTGATCCCAAGCCAAAAAGTTCCCCGTTTTAGACCCGGCAAAGAATTCAAAGCCTCTGTAAAATAGCCTCATAGAACAGTCTTAATAATAGATTCATTTGCTCTTGCTATTACCAGCCCTAGCTAGAGCCACTAAAGCCTCTGCGTTTTCACTTTATGAAGCGAAACTCTTTCGATACTTCGCAAAAACTCTTCATAGCTTTTTTGCCATTCTACTGAGGGCGGCGTGACTCGCATCCACGCCAAAATTTGCTTCGCAGAGACGTCGCCGCTCCGATAAATTTGATAAAGTCGTTCTCCATGAATACGGCCAAGAACCCAAGCTCCGTTGAAAAAACTCTCCTTAAATTTGGGTTTGTACTTCAGGCGAATATTGCGTTTGGAGTTGAGGCGCTTCAACTCCACCACGCGTTGGGCCAGCGCGACCAACATGGCTTCCTTAGTGTTGAAAGATTCCGAATGAATCTTGATCTTTAACTCTTCCACCGAGTCCGTTTTTCGTTTCGGATTCAAGAGCTTCGAGCCAAAATAGCGAAAAGTTTCAATCCAAATGAGATTTTCAAAAAAAAGTGGAAACTTTAAGTCTGTTTCACTCGAGTCTTGCAAGCTCGCATGCAAAACCTGCATCGCTAAAGAAGCCACATGATTGATCGTGGGTCGAATCAAAAGGCCAACACCCGCCTTGTCAAAATAAAATGAAAATTCATTTTGAATGATCGTCTCTACCCACCGAAGTTCCGCTCGCGAGTAATTGGCTAAAATCTTTTCCCAAAAGTGGCGATCTTGTGGAGAGTAGATGGCCAACTGGGACCTTTCCACCTGAATCCCAAGTTCTCGGGCCAATACGTCCAAAATCTGCAAAACGCTGTCTGTGGGATCAATTTCACTCGATTCGCTTTCGTCAGCGACATCGTCCAGTGCCGAATCCACGTTCGCATCCAAAAATAATTGATAGCTTTGCCACTTCACCCATGGCGCAACCGTCATCAGACAAAAATCCCAAGGGCCCAGTTGAACCACATCCACTTCATGATCTCGATTCTTTTTAAGAAGATCGAAATAGATGTTTTCATCGTTTTGAAATACCCGGGAAACCTCGCCGATACTTTCTGGCAAAAATCGTGGAAGGTGGGAGTTGGCCAAATGCCAGTCGCCAATTAAGATGACCAGAACGGCATCGGGAAACAGGGCTCTTTGACGGCGAATTTCGGCAGCAATCCGACGATCCCGCTGGGCCAACGAAGCTTTGGTCTTTGCTCCTAATAAGGAGTCCAAACCAAACACGGGCACTTTTTCGACCTTGGCCCAAGTGAGCAAACTTTTATAAGGCGACCATGAAAATCCCCAGCGCTCCTGCCATTTCGTACGTTTTAAAAAATGAGAGTCTGTTAGCGAACCTTTGAGATAGCTCTTGATCATTGCGCCCTGTTCGGGCCGAAAGCATTCCAAACCTAAAACCACCGCTCGCTCTTTGACGAGGTGTCGCAAAATTCTCAAAGCCGATCGTTGGGACTGGGCCAAGACATGAAAATCCCCTATCAAAACCACGTCGCTCTTCGCCAACCGGTTCAGCATTTTTTCTTTCGGGACTTTCTTCCAGGTTTTTTTCAACGTTGATTCGTAGTCTGATTGATACTTAATCATTTCGGAGTCGTAACCACCGAGGCGGGCTTCCACTTGACGTCGAATTTGACGATACAGCTCAAAGCGGATTTTCCACCAGCGCAGTGTTTGACTCATCCAGCTGAATCCTTTGATGAGAGGTCAATGAGAGGTCGATGAAATGCTGGTCCGGCCATCTTGTTGACTCAGATTTACTGACCATGATCTCATTGAGCCATGAAAGAAATCAAAAGTCACCGCCTCACTTTAGCTTTAATCGTCACCGTCATCGCCGTGTTGACTCATGCCTATCTCACCAAAGAGTACTACCAACTGCAATTTGGTTTGAAAGAGGGCCAGAGTCTTTGCAACGTGAATCAAACGTTCAATTGCGATGCCGTCAGCGCCAGCAACTACTCTGCTTTCCTCGGCATACCTCTGGCCCTGTGGGGATTTGCAGCAAATCTGATCCTCCTATTTTTGATTGCCGTCCCGAGATTTTTTCTTTTCGTCGGGCGTGAACGCACCTACCGATTTGCACTTTACGTCTCGCTCTTAACAGTGCTGGCTTCTGTGATTATGGGCTCCGTCTCGCTCATGCTTTTGACCACCTATTGTCTGTTTTGCATTTTGGCTTACATCCTTTCGATCTTGGGATTTCTGTTGCTCTGGGGTTCGGGTCCAGGCGGTCTGGCTGATGTGGGTACCGATCTCAAAGAAGCCTGGGTTGAACAAAGATGGCTCGTTTTCACTTTACCTGCCATTCCACTCGCGGCCTTTCTTTTTCGGATCGTCATTTTGCAAAATTACAACGCCTCCAATCTCGATCTTTTCATCGACGAAAAAATCATTCAGTGGCAAGCCAATCCCCCGAACACGTTTAACGAAAACGGAATTGTCGCCCCTGCCAAAACAGAACCGCAATGGACCATTGTTGAATTTGCCGACTTCTTGTGCCCGCACTGCAAGAGCGCTTCGCCCACCCTGCACGCTTTCGTAGCGGCCAACCCCAACGTGAAATTGATTTTTAAATCTTTCCCACTCGATGGGAACTGCAATCCATCTTCAGAGTCCAAAGGGGATGGCCTCCGCTGTGAATTGGCGTCGCTTGTTTTTTGTTCTGACAAATTGGCCCAAAAAGGTTGGCTCGCCCATGATGAAGTTTTTGAAAGTCAGGAGGCCATTGCCTCCGAAGGTTCAGCGAAAACCATCATCGCAAGTCTAACCAGCAAGGCGGGTCTTGAGCCTGAAGCCCTCGCCACATGTATGAAATCCGAAGAGACCCTGACTTTCATTCAGAACATGGCCCGAGAAGGAGAAGCCGCAAAAATCAGCGGCACACCGAGCATTTTTCTGAACGGTCGATTTCTACCCGGAGGACAACTCCTGCGGGTCTTACAAAAAGCCATTTCAACGAATCCTTAAGGGTCCCCAGGCTCTTGCCGTGCTAGATGCTGACAGCCGTCTAAAAATTCGCCAACCTTTCCATTTTGCCGGGAAGGTTTGTCTTGAATGGGTTGCTATTCACGTTTCAATTGGATTTTGGCCTTAGAAGCTGGCGAAAGATTTGCAATCTTTCGCCCTCATGACACTCCTCAAATCTGTGATCCAAATCTACCTTTGCTTGATGTTTTGTTTAACGGCCCTTCTCACCTCTCCTGTCGCCAAAGGGACGCCAGAGGCAAAGCCTCACTGCAAACCAAAAAATTGCATCATCCCGAAATCAAATGAAGAGCGAAGCGAATACATCAACCTCGCAGAAACGATGCTGGCCCCCCCCGGAAAAGATCGCAGTCTTTTAGCGGGACCAAAACCAGATTCCATTCCATTTAAGATCTCACCGAATGGCGAAAGACAAATTGAATGCACCTTTATCGAACCAAAGACCGACGATGCCCTCAATGGCAAATCACCGAAGTTTGATTGTGAAATTCGCGACGGGAGCAAAAATCGCAAATTGAGAGTCAAATATCAAAATCCGAAGCTCAATGACGGCAATCAGTCGATTGAACCCAATGAGGGCATTTGGGGCGAAACTTTAGCAACCCGCCTGCTGTGGGCGATGGGCTTTGCTGCCGATGCCGTTTACCCCGCCAAAGTCATTTGTAAAAACTGTCCACCGATGCCATGGCTTTACCTTCAAGTTCGCCAAAACTCCGCGGACCTAGAGTTTAACGTCTCTCAGTGTGAGTTTTCGAAAAAAGAAAATGCCGAAGACGCGACGAGCGGACCAGAAACCGATGCCCAATGCCAACTCGCCGCCGAGACGCTCAATCCCGCCAATCGCATGATCTTAGAAATTCCTGACGCTGTTATCGAAGTCAAATCTGACTTTAGAAAAATTGAACAGCACGATCACCAAGGTTGGAGTTGGGACGAGTTTGACACTGTCACAGAAAAAATCCATTCGCCAAATTCCTTAAGAGCCCAGCGAGATGCTCTGGCACTCGTGGCGACGTTCATTCAACACGCAGACAACAAAGCCGAACAGCAACGGTTGGTGTGTTTAGATTCCAAATCCGAAGACACCCACTGCTCTCAGCCGCTGTTAATGCTTCAGGATGTTGGTATGACTTTCGGCGCGGGTGTTTTGAAGGTCGTGCCAGAACCTGGAATGGCGAGATCTGAAATCAGCAAGCTCCACCGTGCAGCCAAATCCCAGTCCACCGCTTCTCTGAAGGGATTTCGTTCTGCTCCCATTTGGTCTGATAATAGCCAATGCATCACTGACCTGCGCTACAAACCGAATACGGGCGCGCCTGCCAACAAAAAAATCTCCGAAGCCGGGAGAAAGCTCTTTGTCCAAAGAATGGCGCTCCTCACCGAAAAGGATCTCACCGATCTTTTTACTGTAGCAAATATTGAAAGAAGATCCGAAAAAATCAGCGATGGCGGAAATGAGAGGTTAGTCACAGTCAGCGACTGGGTGAATGCATTTCAAACAAAATTTAATGAGATTCAAAATCACGTTTGTCCAGAATAGAACGATCAGATCTTTTGAAAAATCCAATCCACAAACTGGGCAACACCATCGTTAAATACAATCCAACCTGATAGAGCCACCCCGCTAAAAAATTCTATCAGGAACGCAACCAGAATTAAAAAAATCGTACAAATCCAAGCCGCCCGTATCACATACATCGTTGAACGAGCATCAAGAACTTCCAAGTCACGCTCGACTCTCTCAACAGATTTTAAAATCTGATTGAGTTCTCGGAAATGATGTTTGTATTTTTCTTTCAGCTCTTGCTGTTTTGCCCGAGTCAGTGAGCTCATACCCGGAAAATTTCGCTTGGCACGAATGGCATAAATCAAATCGGTGGCATGATTCATATAGCGACGAATGCGATCATGAAAGTTTGCGTACAACGAAGGAGTTTCCATAAAATCCTTCAAAGCACTGAGGCCTTCGTCATAATCTTCGTTCAAAACCAACATCAACAGCCGATGCCGAAATGACGTTCGCGCACCAAGATCAGTTGCTTCGATGCCCAACTCTTTGGATACGATCTCCCTCGCGCCTTCGCCTTCAGAGTTTTTCAGAATTAGCTCGCCCATGACTTTCGTATCGGTCCAGGCCAGGCGAAGCTTTACCTCCGTCGGGTTTTGTTGCGTGCATTTTCAACGAATCTCATCGAAGGTCTAGCGCCACCAACCCTCCGTCCACAGACCTTTTGCGGAATTTTGCAATTGATCGTAAAATTGTCTAGAGGTTGGTCACCCAGCCTAACGGAATTTGGGCGAAGTTTGCTTGTGTACTCTGAGACACAAAACTTTCGTCTTATTTCGGGACGATCACGGAGGAGAGTCCATGAAAACTGAACTGCACAAGGGTCTGCATCGATCACAGACGATTGATCAACTCATCACCCAAAATGACAGCCTCACGGCTCAACTGAACATGGCTATGAAAAAAATGGCCACACTCGAATCTGATTGGCTGAAGGCCAAAGAAGAAAAAGAATACTATCAATACAAAGTCACTCAGATGACTGATCAGTCCCAATTCATGGCTGAAAAAGATGCCCTCTGGCACGATCGTTTTCGCCAAGTTGAAAAAGAAAAACTGTTGGCAGTAGAAACCATGCAGGCCATTGAATTGAAGCTGCAAAAACAAAACATTGAACTTCAGCGGATGAAGCGGTTTCACCAACGCATCCAAACTGTGGTCGCCCCATACATTGATGAACTCAAAAGATTCAGTAAGGACAAAGAGTTCAAAGCAGAAGAACTTTATTCTGAAAATACATCCCTCAAAAGAGAGGTCGGTACGCTCCGTGAACAGATCATGAATCTCTCAAAAAATTATTCTGAAGAAAAAACCTATCTTGACGAACTTCACAACCGAACGATTGAAAAGTACGAATCTGATTTGAAAGAAATGGCCGAGCTTCGCGAACGAACCCGCACTCTCGAAAAAGAACTGGCCGACCAACAGGCGGCAAATTCCCGCATTGCACTTGCCAACGAATCGATCGAAAATGAAATGATCGCTACGCGACACAAATTGACCGAGTCCGAAGAGAGCGCTCGCACGCAACTCAACCGCTTCGACACCGAAATGGCTCCATTGAAAACAAGAATCAAAGAATTGGATCTCGAATTCGGTCACGCCCGCGACGCTCTCGAACAACAACAATCCCTCAATGCATCGCTAGTTGAATCGCAAAAGCTGTTGCACACGCAGATGGAAACTCTGCGAATGCTGTACAATGAAAGATGCACCGAGATTGAACGGCAAAAACTCTCAATGGCGGCCCTCGAGAGACTCAACACCGATCTAGCCGAAAAGCTACAGGACCAACGGATTCGACACAATCATCAGTTGCCCCCATCGCCAGACAAGGGCATCGGTCAAACACCCACGACCCTGTCTCCAATTTCGTCAAATGGTTCTCAGGCCGCCGAACGCATTGATTTTTCGCTGTCTGAATTGGAATTTTGAAGGTCTTGATTTTTTACAGTCTCAACTTCCACCGCGAACGCCGGCATGGCCACAGTGGTCGCAACGGCCACGACTTCATTGGCCGCCGCTACGACCTCGTCAAATTGAAGTAACGCTTGATCCAAATCATCACGAAATGCCACTCGGCCCCAGTCTTCCACACTAAAAAGTCGACGAAAATCTTTGTGCAAACCCGCGATACAAATTCGAGTCACCTGATCCATCGACAAATCAATCAAGCACCGAAAAAAAGATTGAATGCCATTGGAACCCACAAACTGCAGACTTGAAAAAACAAACGCGACTTTCTGACCTTTCAACTTGGCCAAACTGTTTTTGCGAAAGGCCAACGAATGATCGATGTCCAATCGCCCTGCAATGCTCACTACAGTGACATCTTTGATGCGTCTGACTTGGGCTTCCATGCTCCTCCTTGACGTTGTTTTTTTGACGTAGTTTTTACGAATCTTCTTTTCGGCACGAACTGCGAAGACGCACAGACGCCCAAAGTCCAGAAGCCTTGAAGAATTTCAACAGGCCGCCTAGGATGAGGCCCTCATGATATGGACAGCCCGACGGAGCCTTCAACTTTATCTTCTCCTATTGCTAGGCTCATTGAGCTTTGTCGCCGCAAACACCTTCGGCCAATCTTTAGGCTCGCGCGTTAACATTCCCAAAGGTCCCGATCCCACTTTGAAAAAAGCGAAAGGCCAACCAACGGCCAAGATCAAAGGCATGCTCGCCTCGTACGACGAACTATTTCGCGACACAGAGCGGGGTTACGTAGATCTCATCGGTCGTGTTCAAATTTTACACAAAGGTCAACTCCTCCAGGCCCAGCGAGTTCGCATCTGGGATAAACTCAAAAAAATTGATCTCGAAGGCGATGTTTCACTGGCAACCGCTCAGTACACCATTGAAGCTGATCGAGTGCAGATGGATTATGACACGGGCCTCGGCTGGATTGAAGACGGAGTCGTGCGCGCAGGACCCATCGAATTTTCCGGCCGCCGCATCAAGAAGCTCGGTGAAAATCATTACGACGTCCTCGAAGCCGAATTCACATCTTGCACCAACTGTCCACCGACGTGGTCTTTTAGCGGCAGCTCGATCGACGCCACCATCGGTGGATACGCATTCTTAAAAAATACTTTCATGCGCATCGGGGGCGTTCCGGTTTTTTGGTTGCCTTACCTCGTTCTGCCTTTGAAAAATGACCGCCAAACCGGTTTACTACCACCCGAGTTTTTAGTTTCGCAAAGCTCCGGTAATAGCATTGCCCTTCCTTTTTTCTGGGCGATCAATTCCTCTCAAGACGCCACCATCACATTTCTCAACTACGAAAAGCGGGGACCGAAAGGCCGACTCAACTATCGCTACCTCGTGAATCCCACCAGTGGCGGTGAGTTAAGTGCGGCACTCATGCAAGACCGCGCATTCACCGACGAACCCCGCTATCAAGCCTTTCACGGCGAAAACGGCCAATCTACTCGGTGGTTCGTGAAATACGAACACTACCTCGATCTCCCCGGCGGCTACGTCCAACGCACAGAAATCAACAACGCCAGCGATCTGCAATACCCCCGAGACTTTGCCTCCGAAACTCAAAACGACGGCTCACCTGCCATGGAAAATCGCATCTCGATCACCAAAAACAATTACACCGAACACTATTCGATCGAGGCCGACTACTTCATTCACATGCTCCAATCTGATCCCTTAGCCGGCAACGACATGGCCGTTCACAAGTTTCCAGAGTTTCGCTACGAAACATCGCCGCAACCGCTAGGCCTCGGTTACTACACGCTGAACTTCAATTACGCCAACTTCAATCGCGCGGGCCCGGGTCACGACGATCTTCGCAAATACACCGATCCTTATTTCACCGACCCGGCCACTTGCACTGCCACCGGCGACTGCAAACCGAAAAACATTTGTACAATCAATGATCCTGTTCAGTGCGCCCTTTGTGACACCGTCGGTTGGGAGACACGTCCGTTCTGCAAAGAAGTTCAATCTCAATACAATCCCCACTCTGACATGATTCGCACGGGCCAGCGCTTCGATTTTCAACCGAGCTGGTACTATCCCATCCAACTTGGCCGCTACGTTGACATGGTTCCTCGCCTCACCTATCGAGAAAGCCTTTATTATTTCAACGTCGGTGATGACCGCAGCAACACCCGCCGTTACTTACGCACAGATCTCAATTTGCGCACGCAAGTTTCTTCGGTTTACAACGACATGCTTTTTTTCAAAGGCAGCCGAGTCAAACATGAAATCGTCCCCGAGCTCCACTACACAGGAACTCCGTGGGTCGATCACAAATCCCATCCATTTTTTGGTTTCGAAGATCAATCGCAAGCACCCATTTATTCACGAGACAGCATCAAAGATTTAGATCTCCAAGACAAAAGCAATCTCCAGTTCGACTACTACGATCGCATTTATGATCGAAGCCTCTTCACCTTTGCCCTCGCCAACCGGCTCATCCAGAAAAAATATCAAAATGGAAAAGTGGAATTCAAACAGGTGGCCAGTTTAGCAGTTGCCCAATCTTACGATGCCTCTGGCAAATCTCCTTACCCCTGGTCTGATCTGTCGACCATTCTCGATTTGCGCTTCGATCAGTTTCAAACGTACTCGATCTTCAACTACTATCCAGAGCAGGATGTCACCAGCACCTCCATTCGTCTGAAGCTCCTCAATCCCAAAGGCAATTTTTTAGAGTTTGTCTGGAACAAGCAGTACACTCTCAAAGCCGGCCAAAAAGAAGTTGGACGCCCCAGTCAAGATTACGGCTTCAATCTCGGAGTGGTTTCGAAATACGTCGATGCCGTTGGCCAGGTGATGTTTGATGGCAATTGGGAAACCACATCCGCTGCTTCAAGCCCCGTCAAATCCTGGGGGCTTCTCACTGCACTCAAACCACCAGGTGATTGTTGGCTCATCGGTTTAACGATGAGCCAAAACGTAGATCGCGATCTCGAACTAAAAATGAATTTTGAATTTTCATTCGACGGCACCCCACGCCCACCACCGAATCCCGATGCTCTCAATGATATATACAACATTGGCATTTAAAAAAATCAACCCAGCTCGCTCCACTCCACCACGCGAACTTGAAATTTCTGAAGGTCATTTCGTCGCTTCACTAAAACCAACTTCAAACGAACTTCGCAACCCAACTCTTCAACCAAAAGCAGAGCCACTCTCTCCAGTCTTCGCCGTTGGCGAAATGACAATCGATTCCTCACAAAGCTCTCATCGGTCCAAGACTTCACCTCAAAAATGGTGATGCCTCCGCAAGAATCTCGCGCCACGACATCCACCTCTCCAAAAGGTGACCGCCAGTTTCTAGCTAATATTTGCCAACCCTGTGTCCGGAGTCTCTGGACAACGAACTCCTCAAGCTCCCAGCCAAATTCAAGACTGGACTTCGAGTTCGAAGGAATCGGCGGCTGCGGTTTCGCTGAGAT
>CALCCV010000216.1 GCA_937900305.1 uncultured Pseudobdellovibrionaceae bacterium
TTTTGAAGTTCCCATCACTAAAGATTTATATTCTGCTGAAGTCAATCCGGGACGAGCCTGTTTCATCAAGGCGATGACTCCAGCCATGTGCGGAGAGGCCATCGACGTTCCTGAAAACGCAACACCTACGTTTCCTTTACCCATCGCCGCAGAAATCGTGTTGCTTCCCGGGGCTGTGATTTCAGGTTTCAATAAGGCATCGACGCTGCGAGGACCACGTGATGAAAAGTCTGTGATCGTATCAATCAATTCAGGCTTCTCAATTTTTTCATTGGTTTTAAAAGTGACAGAAACAGCGCCTTTGGTCATTTCGTCTTTGAGCTGAGTAGCTAAAGCTTTCGTGATCATGATGGCAGGAATGTCCCAGTGGCCTTCACCGCCCATTGAGAAGGGTGCACCGTCTTGATTGTTGGCGACGATGGCGCCAATGGCTCCGCCTTCAAAAGCGCGGCGAACCTTGTCGGCAAAAGCCACTTGACCGCGATCGATCAGAGCTACTTTGCCTTTCAGTTGAGCCTTCACTTCCTCACTCAAGTCTTCAGAGGCCAGGCCGATAAAAAGTAAATCCCCAACAACACCCTCGGCCTCGGCCACGGGTTTTGAGATGGGCCCTTGGACAGCTTCAGTTTTAATTTCTCCAGCAGTTGGAGTTTTGAAAACCGTGGCGTCGAATTTCCAATTGAGATCCATGTCATCAACACCGGCAGCAACCGAAAGAGCCTCGGCAGCGGCGGCAGGAGAGCCAGTGATGAACGCATTGTCATCAGAGTTTCCAGCAGATGCAACAACCACGGTGCCCGCGTTGGACAATTGTTTCACGGCTTCCGCATACATATTGTGAGGTTGACCATAGCTTGAGCCCAGCGACAAGTTCACGACGTCCAATTGATCAGCCAACGACAAATCACCATTGGGATCGGCGGCGTACTCAAGTGCTGAAACCACAACCGCGTCACTCGTAGAACCATTAGCACCGAAAACTTTAATCGCATGCAGTACGGCTTCGGGTGCAACACCGTCATAAGTATTTACACCGTCACCGATACCAGCCACAGTGCCTGCAACGTGAGATCCGTGTCCACCTTGATCCAGTGGATTTGCATCTGGAATGGGAATGCGATCTTCAAAGATCGCAGAACCAGCATCGTACTTGGTTCCGACGAGATCAATTCCGCCCACAACTTTAGAGTTTGGAAATCCAGCATTGGGTTCATCAGGATTTACCGCAGTGTAAGCTTCGGCTGTTCCCGCGCCCCTCATCATCGCGTGAGTGTAATCGATACCAGTGTCAATGATTCCGACCTTAGTGCCTTGGCCTTTGATGCCTTTGGCCCATGCGGCTTCAGCACCGATGAATTTGACAGATGTTTTTTCAGAAATATTAGAGATCGCAGCGCCTTCGGCCATAGGAGCAGGACGTCCAAATTCGCCGACGCCGCTAAGTGACGCCACTGACGCCAAACCTTTGATTTTACCTTCAAGAGAGTTGGGTGCGACAACCGCGATGCCGTTAACAACCAATCGGTAGCGGCTCAGAATTTTGATCTCGGGGCTCAAGGCCTGAAGTTCGGCGATGAGGGCTTGCTGTTCAGCTTCCACGCTGGCTGCGGCGTTGGGATCAATCACTCGTTGGCCATCTTTTTCAATGATCGCTGTCAACAAAGGAGGTTGTTTCAAGCGCAAGACGGCCTGGAACTGGGTGAAATTTGTGGGACGATTGCTGACGATCTCGGGATCGCTGCCAGTCAGATGTTTCCACAACGACGAATCTTTCACGGAGCAGCCCTGGAGAGCTAACCCCAGTGTTGCCAAGGTCAGCAGACTCGCAAAGGAGCCACGGCCGCGGCGATTGGACAAATGTGACATGAATACCCTCCCCAAAAGTTGATGAATCGATAAGCTGTAAATCTCGTTTAAATCTCGTCCTTGGGCAAAGTGGCACTATTCAGTTCACTTCAAATCCCCGGGATTCGCGATTGAGTTCCCCACCAGCCCATTAACAAGATCTGTGCCAGTTGCAGAAAATGCAAAAAGAGCCATTTTGACTTCAGTCTTCACTTCTTATTCCTTTGAGGGCTGGTGCACTCAAACTTTACATCTCTGCGCTCAATCAAGGTGCGCAATATATTCGCAGTGGATGTTATTTTCCAACAAAAAGACCTTGGGTCTGCCATAGGCCATTGCTATGGCAAACGGGTTGCGCGCCGAAAATGCATGAGAAGCTTTCAGATCGATATGACCATGAAAATCGAGACTCATCCTGACTACCGGGACTTTTTCATTACATCCCGGAGGCGATTATTGATGTCTTTTGTTTTGATGGCTTCTCGCTTGTCGTGAAGTTTTTTTCCACGAGCTAAGCCAATTTCAATTTTGGCCCAGCCTTTTTTGAAATAGATTTTTAAAGGCACGCAGGTGAGTCCACGCTCCTGGAGGGCCCGCGAAATTTCGTCGAGCTCATTTTCATTTAAAAGAAGTTTTCGCACTCGCTCGGGACTGTGATTGTTATAACTACTCGCCTTGTATTCAGATATGTGAGCGTTCTGAAGAAAGGCTTCCTTTCCTCGAAAGGCAACATAGGCGTCCTTGAGTTGGACACTTTTATTTCTCAAAGATTTGACTTCGCTGCCGGTGAGCTGAAGTCCCGCTTCAAAACGTTCAAAGATCTCAAAGTCGTGAAACGCCTTCTTATTGTCTTGGATCAGCAGAATATTTTTGTCGGGCGGCTTACTCACACAGCTGTTTTATGCAAGCGCCCGCCATTTGGCAAACAGATCGTGAAATTGCGCCACTGACAATTCCTCGGCCCGTGTGGTGATGGTGAGCCGAGTCTGCTCGAGAAGTTTTTCGACGTCCCGCTCGGGGGCGATCACTTTTAGATTGGTTCGCAAGACTTTCCGCTTTTGCTGAAAGCAAGTTTTGACAAATTTGAGAAATTTTATTTTTTCGGAAGCGGGCCACTGACTGGCGAGATGCGGGGTGAATTGGAGCACCCGCGAATTCACTTTCGGCGGTGGCTGAAAATCTCGCGAGCCGGCATCAACGACTTTGCTCAATTGCCAAAAACTTTGGGCAATCACCGACGTCAAACCAAACTGTGAGGTGTGCGGTTTGGCGACCATTCGCTCGGCGACTTCTTTTTGCATCATTAAAATCATGCCCTTGAGAGGAGTTTCGTCGAGCGAGCGTTCAATAATCAATGACGACGCAATTTGATAGGGAAGGTTCGAAACCAAAATTAGATCCGCCATTTCGGGCAGACGCCAGTGAAATTGCAAGGCATCTTCTTCAATCACAGACAAACCCTCGCTGCGCCAGTGGTCGGCAAAATCTCGATCCAATTCAATCAACGTTAGATCAGAAAAGTGGGCGCGTAGATGTTGAGTGAGAGCTCCCGGACCGGGGCCAATTTCGAGGGCCTGTTTGGCATTGAGAAGTGTTGCGGCGGCGACGATTTTTTCGATGACCGAATCATTCACCAAGAAGTTTTGGCCCAACGACTTCTTGGCAAACACTGGCCGATGAAAAAACTCTTCGAGCAGATCTTTGGCGCGTTTTGGCGGAGGCGTACTTTTGTTCATGATTTGGCCCGTTCCTGGATTAGTTTCTGGGCTGCGCGAGCCGATGCCGTCGTAAAAGTTTTTGCGTGAATAGAGAGTTCGAAATCTCCTGGCCACGACTGGGGGGATGGTCCCATGTTGAGTGGCGAAGTCTTTCCGGCTCGGAGGTGCTTCAGGCCAACAAAACCGATCATCGCTGCGTTGTCGGTGCAGTAACGAAGGGGCGGAATCGCCAGCTGCCAACCGCGCTCGCTGGCTGCGGCTTGCACGCGCGCCCGAAGACGTGTGTTCGCCGCGACTCCACCCGTCAACACCACACGAGGGCATTTGGTCAATTCAGTGGCACGAATCAATTTGACCATCAAAGTATCGACGACGGCCTCTTGAAACGAAGCACACAGATCCGAAAGTTTTTCGGCGAATTGATCTGGTGGAATGTCTGCAATGAGTCGGGCGCCTGCGCTTTTGAGGCCCGAGAAACTCATTTCGCAAGCGTGGCGATCAAGGAGGGTTCTCGGCAGATCATAGGCTGCGGGATTGCCAGTTTGGCTGAGCTGATCAATGCGTGGTCCACCTGGAAAGCCCAATCCCACCATTTTCGCAAACTTGTCGAGGGCTTCGCCGGCGGCATCGTCCCTCGTGGTGCCTAGCACCTCATATTTGCTAAACCCATTCACACGGTAAAGTGTGGTGTGACCACCGCTCACGGCGAGGGCTACAAAATCAGAGAACTCGGCGGACGGCGAGTGGGTTTCGTCTTTCAAGAATGGCGCCCAAATGTGACCTTCCAGGTGATTGACGGCGAACCAAGGTTTGGCATGCACTTGGGCTAAGGTTTTGGCGGTCACGACGCCAACGATCAGGGACCCCAGCAGCCCGGGCCGATTGGTTGCGACAAAAGCATCCAGGTCGTGAAAGCCCACACCGGCTTTTTCAAGAGCTGACTCGATTAGGAGATGAAGGTTCACCAAATGATTGCGCGAGGCAATCTCGGGAACAATCCCGCCGTGGCGAGCATGAAACACGTCTTGAGATTGAGAAACGCATGACAACACTTCGTTGGGAGATCTAAGGACGGCGACGGAGGTGTCGTCGCAAGAGGTTTCGATGGCGAGAATTTTTTGAATCGCAGTCATGATTCCAGCCTCCTAACACGGGCGGGATGCGAAGGCGACGTGGAGATTTCATTCCAAAATATAACTGATCGAGTAGAACTTTCAGGATCCCCTGAACTCTAGGCGAAGCAGGGCCGTCAGCGCATGGCCCGGTCTTTGCTGTATAGCAGCATTCAAAGCAATAACTGTCACAAGGGGCGGGACTCATGGGACCAGTGCAACGAAGCGGTCAAAAGACCGCGCTCACTATTTTTTTTGGACTTCTTGCGGGCCTGTCGATGCTCGTTTTGAGCGGTTGCTCCTATCGATTTTCCGAACCAAATCCACCCGCCACGCTAGAGTTGCCGAAGTTCGCGGGCCTCACCCCCAGTGAAGTGGAAGCGTTGGCCACCGAAATAGACTTTCCTCAGGCTCGTGATGGTTTCTTTAAAGCAAAGTGCATGATTTGCCACAAAGAAACTTCGGCAAAGGCAGGAGTCAATTTTGAAAACTTCGCAACTTTGAGCGAAGAAGTGGAACGGGGTGGATATAAGGTCACCCGACTTTACCTCGTCTATCTATCAGTCCTGCAAAACGAAATTTCGCAGAAACTCAATGTTAAAAAGATGCCTCTTGGGGGCGCCGTGAGCGCTGATCACAAAGAGTTTTTAGCTTCGTGGTTTCAATCTCTGATGAGCAAGGTCGATATCGGCCAAAAGCAGTTTGAAGGTGTGCCTGAGC
Source organism: uncultured Pseudobdellovibrionaceae bacterium (assembly GCA_937900305.1). Taxonomy (GTDB): domain Bacteria; phylum Bdellovibrionota; class Bdellovibrionia; order Bdellovibrionales; family Bdellovibrionaceae; genus CALCCV01. Next base: position 5,396 of record CALCCV010000216.1, read on the forward strand.
CACCTGTGCTCAAGACTGATGAAGATGATCCTATCCATCTCACGTTGCTGGCCAAGTCGCAGCGTCTGAGAAAGCTCTCGCTCTTCACTCGGGGAATTGTTCCTGACGCCAAAGACTTTGCTGAGCTTGAAAACGTCAACAGCAAAGAAGCGTTGCAAGTTTATTTTGATAAAAAGGCAGCTGAGTATTTGAAAAGTTCATTTGCTGTTCGGAAAATTGGCGAACGGTACCTTGAGCATTTGCGACTGCCGCTGTTGAATGAAAAGCTTGAGTTTTTTGGCGGTCCGGAAAACTTCACTCTGATGGATTTACTGCGAGATGAATCTGAAGATTTTTCTGACAAGGTTGGCTTCCGAAATCGTATTTTTTCGTTGATTGAAAATGGGGCCAACTGGGACGAACTTTTGGCCGGTGAGGACAGCACCTATTGGGAAGCCGTCGACCCCCTCTTTCAGGTTGTTGTTCAGGCTAAATCATTGATTGAAATGGTCCGGGCACAGGCGATGAGTGAAGCGGGTCTTGCCGAAAATGCTTCGTCTGACGACTTAAAAGCGGCTTTGCAAAAATACATGTCGACCCATGTGTCCGATGCGACCGTTCAATCACTGAATGCACAATTGGCTGCACAGCCTCTTTTATTGCAAAATTCTGATTTGAACTTTGCCGTTCTGTCTTTAGATTTTAGTTCGAAATCGGCAAAGAGCAGTTTGAAGAACTTGATTGCTGAAGAGTTGAAAAAACCACAGTATGTCTCGCAGGTGAGTGCAGGATACTCACAAATTGTGAATGTAACTCCGGAAAAGATATTTTCCTTGAATGGTCTATTGTCGGCCCGAGAAGTTTTCAAACGCTTCAATAAAACTCGGTACTCACGGTCTGCTGCATTTTTTCGAATTTATATGTGCGACGAAATGAGCCCGGCGGTAATTATCGACAATGATCAAATTGCTAGCGATGCCCTTGATGGTATTCATTTGCCGGGCGGAGCAGTTCCGGGGCCAGCCACTCCGGTTGGGCCGAGCGAACATTTGTCACCGGCTTGTATCACTTGTCATCGAAAGCTGGATCCGATTCAAGATCTCGTTGATGGTCGCGCTGTTTTGCCGAATCATCAATGGAAGTACGATGGTTCAGATGGCATTGAAAGATCAGAAATCCTCAATGACAAAGTTGAATTTTATAAACAAGTTTTCAAAACCGATCAGTACGTGCGATGCCAAGCCGAAAAAATGTGGAATTGGACGATTGGTCGCGATGTTCCTTTGAAAAAAGGCCGACGTGAGGAAATTGAAAAGAAATTTAACGATCTCGGCCGCCAGCCAAAAGCATTTATTCAATATCTAACTACGTTGTCAGAATTTTATTCTGAAAAAGTCGTAACGACTCCTCCCACTTTCACTTCGGTTCAACCGACCTTGAAAAGGTGCACAGATTGTCATAGCGCCGGAAGCATCCCGAATTTTTCGATTTTGCCATTTGCAAAGGCGAGCACCACACCTGAGACGGCCAGGGTGGATCACAAGGAGGCTTTGAAATCTCTGATACGCGTGACGGCTCTTGACAAAAAGGGACTGGGGGCAACGATGCCCAAGCGCGAGTCCAACGGTGTCGTTATCGATTGGTCGTTAACAGAACGGGATCGAGAAGATCTAGCAACTTGGATCTGGCATTTGGCGCAAAATGAATCTGGAGAGCCGACACTCACCGAAGCCGAGAGAGACGAAATTTTTTCGAGCGTCGAAACCAACTTCATCCTGAAAATCAGCGGACCATTGGTGAAAAATCCAAGCTTTATGGAGTCGTGGAAGAGGTATCTAGAAAATTACGATATGCTTTATATTTTGCGCCAGAAATTTCCGCGTTCAGCTGGGCTTTGCCTGAAAATGAAAGATGCAAATGACACCGCATTGGCATTGGGATTTAACGATGTGGCTTCTGGTTTGCCGAATTCTCCATTCCCGGCCGTGGGATTTGTGAGTTGGACACGCAAATGTTACCAAACCATTGTTGAAAATGAACTCAATCCACAGAATTTAATGAATTGGGAACAAAGCTATTTGGGGCAGCTGCAAGTCGTGCCGGCCAATTTCGGCGGGGGAGATTTCACCCAAATTCTTTCTTCGGAATGGATGAATTTGGAATCGCAGCACCGGTCTGAGCTCGTTCGGCGCCTGGCGAACTATCTCTTGGAGTCTAACTCAATGAACGCCGCGAGTTTTGAAAAACTGGTGGCCGAAACGATCCAACGGTTGGATATGTTGGCGCAGTCTCCTGAAAATGCGGCGGGCAAGGTGAAGGTCTTTGAGATGATCAGAGCGGCAACTCACAACTTGTTAAGCGACGAACGCTTTACTGTATTTTAATTTATTTTTTTTGGTTGAATTTTAGAATTGATTCCGGGGGGAGAGAACTTTGAAATCACTATTATCGAGACGTGAATTGATGGCCTTGATGGCGAAAACAACAGGCCTCGTAGTTGGCTCGCAGTATCTTCCATTTTCTTTGCAGGCGCGGGCCGAAACATCAGCGGAGCCTCATTTCTTTCTGCTGCTCAAAACCAACGGCGGTTGGGATGTGACGTTGGCTATGGATTCTAAACTTCCTGCAGACATGACCCAACAGGGAATCGATGAAACTGATTTTTATAGGGTTTACACTGAAGATCAGATGATCAAAGTTGCTGATCGCACTTATTTTGGCCCGGCTGCCGCAAGTCTGGTGCCGTATTTTCAAGATCTGTGTGTGGTCAACGGCGTTCTCATGTTGCCCAAAGTGACGAATCATGAAATCAATCGTGCCTATATGGCGATTGGAAACTCTAAACCAGATGATCCTTACTTTCCGTTTCAATTGGCTATGACGGCTGGTGATGCACCGATGGGAGTTGCACATCGACTGGAATACGTGGATCAGTTGCGAACGGGTTCTTATACATCAAAAATCGCTGCTCGCGAATTGACGCAGGCGCAGGGTGGGGGACTGCAAGATTTGTATGTCCAGGCGTTGATGGACAAGATCACACGCGAAGCCAGTGAAAATGGGACCAATGCCACAATAGACGCCCAAAGGTTGTCACTCGAAGCGCAGGCGGCACTGGCGTCGGTGGCAGACAAATTTAAAGAATTTCGCGAAAAGTATTTTGATGGAACTGACGAGGGTGACGGCATCGCCGCAACTTTGGCAGGTTTCAACGCGGGCGTGATTCGCTATGGAGTTGTGGATTATCAAAGCGATTACGAGCTGGACACACACAGTAGCCATTCCACCAAGCACCCACTCGTTTTGGGCAAAGCGCTTTCTCGAGTTGCGGCCACATTGAAGTGTCTGAAAGAAACGCCATACGCTCCGAATGGAGTGGAATCTGGAAAATCGTTGTTTGATTACACGACGGTCATGGTGGTCAGCGAATTTGCAAGAACTCCATGGAATCAGGGAGGGGATGGAACAGATCACAATCCCTACACGAACTCATGTTTGATGTTTGGCAAACGAATTCAGGGCGGCCAGGTCATCGGCAACAGTCGAATGATCTCTCGCAAGGACACCTCTGAACAAAGATCACGGTTGCAGGCCAATCTTTTTGATTTCAAAAATAACACACCAATTTCTGATGAAACCTTTCGCAGCGTCTTGAGTGGAGACATCAAAGTAGGAGCGTGTTCTGCAGATCTTCCTCAATGTCTTGACTTCATCATGCCAGGAACATTGATGAAGACGATGGCGAAAGCTTTTGGTGTTGATGACAAAGCTCAGTGGGTGTCGAAGTCCCGCACGCTAGATCAGATTTTGAGAGCTTAAATTTCACCGGGCCTCGCCTGTGAGCGCTATTTGCTTTTCAGGCTTTTCAATCGAATCTTGGCCCGTTTCGCTTCGCTGGCATTCGGGAAGCGATTCATCACTTCTTCGAAGAAAACTTTGGCTTCTTCACCCATGTTCAGTTCTTGAAAGCAGACGCCGATTTTGTAGGTGGCTTCTGGGTACAATTTCCCTTTTGGATTGTCGTCGCGATACTCTTTGTACGAGAGAATCGCTTTCTTCCAATCTTTCTGCGCAAAGAAATTTTCAGCTTGAGTGAAGGAGGCGGAGCTGTTTTTGTCTCCCCCCGTTTTTCCAGCGTTGGCAGGGGAACCTGTGGATTTGGATTTTGAGTCTTTCAACTTTTCAATTTCTCCAGAAAGTTCAGAGATTTTGGTTTCTAACTGAGTCAGAGCTTCTTGCATCAGCTGCATTTTTTGGGCGGTGTCTTGATTTTGGTCGGTGATGGCTTTTCGAAACGCATTGGCATCGCCGTTGTTCTGACCACTTTTGGCTTCGACAATTTCGAGGCGCCCATTCATCTCGCGCATTTGATCTTCCATTTCAGAAAATCGATTGGTTGAGTCGGCATTGGCTTTCTGAATTTTTTGTTCCATCACGTTTCGACTGTTGTTTTCAGGTGAGTCGTTGCGAGTCTTCAGACAACCAGCGGTCAAGGTGACTAGCGGGATGAGGATGCAGAGACGAAACATCATAGAAATTCTCCTGTTTTTTGTCGAATCAATCGGGCCGAATTTTCAGCTTTTTCATAAGCTAGGCGAGCCTTAATAAAGGCGTCTTTGGCTTTGTCCCAGTAGCGATCGCGAAAATAAACGCGAGCCTGACGATAGGCCTCTTCACCCTGTCCCCAAAATCCGGGGGAGTGGCGAGCGGCATCAACAGATTGTGCAGATTCTTGTGCGGCACGAGCCAGCGTGTATTCAAGGCGGGGAGGAGGAATGCTTTGGCATCCCGACAAAAGCAAGCCGGAGAAAAGCAGATGAAATAACAAAATGAAATGAAATATCCAAAGATGCCACCGAACAGGACCCCGAGAATAACGAGGTCGAGCGGTGCTACGAAGCTGAGCGGAAAACATCAGCTTCGAATTTGAGAAAAGATCAACGAGGTACGAAATTGGCTCGTCGATTAGCAGCGTAATCAGCGTCACTTTCACCCGACTTGAGTGGCTTTTCTTCGCCATAAGAAACTACGGAAAGGCGATCATCAGGAATACCTAAAGACACCAAATAATTTTTGACCGTGTTGGCACGACGTTCACCGAGAGCCAAATTGTATTCGTTGGTTCCGCGGCTGTCAGAATGACCTTCGACTTCCAACTTGGCACTGCCGTTGGATTTCAACCATTGGGCGTTGCCGGCCAAAATTTCTTTAGCCTGTGGTCCAAGAACAGCTTTGTCGTAGTCAAAATTGATTGAGCGCAAGCCAGCGATGGTTCCACTGTCAGAATCTCCAGTTGCGACGGGAGGCAGGGGTTCAGTTCCAACGGCCTCTGTAGTCTGACCACCGGTATCGGTGGAAGCTTCAGGAGTTTTTTCTTTTCCTTTACAACCAAAAACAAAAGCGGACGCCACGAGTAAAAGACAAAGCCTACGAATCATTTGTTCCTCCTTAGATTTTAAATAATTTCTGCACGGCACACTAAAGTCAAACACCGTTTGATGGTGCATTGCTTTAACCCCTAGAATTTGATCATGCAAAACAAACATTCGCGCGCGTTCAGTAAAATTCTTTTTTCGGCAGGGATGGCTTTCGTCATGGCAGCGGTCTTTCTCTGTGAAAGTCGTGGGCAAGAAGCGCCTTCGCAGTGGGATTTCAAAGTGATTGAGACACCGCACTTTCGAATCATCTATAATGCCAAGCAACAAGAGCTGGGAGACTATTATGCTCGCGAGGTCGAAAATGTTTTTGCCAAAGTCGCTGCTTATTTCACCGAATGGCCCAGCAAAGTCGCACTGGTGCTCACGGATCGCACAGATTTGCCCAACGGCTACGCGACGGTTGTGCCTTATCCCTTGATCGTTTTGTATCCGGTTGTGCCGATGGCCAATGATTCATTGAGTGGGTTTCGCAACTGGGGCTTTGAACTCTTAGGGCATGAGCTGACCCACATCATGAGCTTCGTGCCGACTCGCGATTTTGTTACGCCCCTGCGCTACGTTTTCGGCAGCATTGTGGCTCCCAATCTGTTGATGCCGTTGTGGTGGAAAGAGGGCGTCGCGGTTGCACTGGAAAGCGTGGATGGCGGCGGCCGTTTAAATTCGGATTATCAAGAGTCACTGCTGCGGGCCTTTGTTTTAGAAGACCGTTTGTCTGAAATTTCGATCGCCGATGTGAACGAAGTGGGAGCGGAATGGCCTGAAGGACTCAAGCCTTATCTCTTTGGTTCGTTGATCTGGAAAGAATTGGTTGAACGAAAGGGTGGCAAAGTTTTCGATAACCTTGTGCTGGCACAGTCGGGACGAATTCCTTATCTCATCAATGATCCCGTGAAAGAAGAAGTCGGCTTGAATTACGAAGGCGTTTATCGCGAGGCGCTGGCTAAAATTGTTGAAAAAGTCAAAGCCGACACAGCCACTCTTTCGGCGGTCGCACCTTCAAAATACGAAGAGGTGGCGAAAAGAAGAAAGGATGTTGAGAAGATTGTTAAGGTCATTATTCCTTGAATAAACATAAGCTTGTAATGCTATGGTTAGATTTTAACACAATAAACTATAAGAGTGCCTGTTAGGATCAGAAATTTCGATCGAGTTTCTCAGGGCGTTGCATTAGA
>CALCCV010000217.1 GCA_937900305.1 uncultured Pseudobdellovibrionaceae bacterium
TGAGGGCATCGAGGACGTCAATTTTCTTCGCATTCGCGATCCGTTCTTTACAACTAAAAGTTCAAAAAACCAAATGGGTTTGGGGCTGAGTGCAGCCGAAGAAATTTTTCGCAGCCATGGCGGTGACATGCAGATTCAATCGGTGCGCGGACGGGGCACCAAAGTGACGGTGACCTTCACTGAGGAAGCACAAGAATTCACGCCACTCCAAATCACCGCGCGCAGAGTTCCACCCTCTCTCGTTTTGCCGAAGTTGCCTGAGCCCGCCCGAGTCGAAGAAGAAGCTAAGTTGGACGAATTGGTGTTGCGAGATCTCAAGCGAGGCGGAAATATATTGGATCTGGATATTGATTCCATCTTAGATATGTCAATCGAAAGCCCGACGGACTCGGGTTCGGCTAGCGATGATGGTTCGGCAAGCGCAACAGCTTCAACAGGTTCGGAGATCGCATTCACGGTGAAGCAAGAGTCAGCGACAGAGACGGCGATCGAAAATGAGGATATTTTGCCAGAATCTCAGCTGTCAGGATTTGCGATGATTGAAAATGACAAATACAGCTTGCAGCAACTGCGCGGCCTAAAAAAAGAGGGGCAGACAAAACTTGCAAGCTACAAGGTTGAAATCAAACGACCGCGCCAGCGAGGTATCGATTGAGCATTCGTGACGTCAGCAGCCAGTTTACGATCTCGATTTGCACCAGCGATCTTCACCTTGGACCGCAACTCAAGGTGACCTTGGCCCAAGCTGGATACGATGCTCAGTATTACCAAGATGAGCCCTCAGTCTCTGAGGGAGTTAAAAGTACGCCACCACACGTGCTCGTTTTTTTTGCCCGTCATTTACAAACTTCGTTGAATGAGTTTGTTGGCCGCATTCTGGAGATCAATGCCGACGTTCAGTTCATCGTCTTGGCGCCGATCGATAAATTTGAAGTTTTGGCTCAGTACCACTCGATCGGAATTTTGGATGTCATTTCTGACGAGACGGCCAACCTCGAAGCGCGAACTCTGTGGTCGGTTGACCGCGCTTGCGAAAAACTTTTGTTAACATTTCAGAACGAACAGCTCCTCGAAGATTTGAATGGACGTGGACAGCAAAACTCAGAATTAAAACACCAGCTTCAAGAGGTCGAACAGCAATTGGGTGCGCAAAAGCATGCCAACCAAATTCCTATCTCCTCTCGTTTGGCTGAATACAAATTAGCAACTTCGCGTGAAGATCTGATTGGAAAATTTCAACTGCAACTTCCCAATATCGTCAGCGTATTTTATAAATATCTGCCAAACATCCGCTCGCTGATCGTGATTCATTCGTCGGGACCGAACATTCCGCAAAGCTTGCAACAGATTCATCAGATCACCGAGGCCGACATTCGCGCCATCGCCACTCAGGCCGCCATGGGTGAGATACCGGAGGGATTGAAGCAACCTCTGGCTCAGTTATTTCTCGGAGCGCCCCACAAAGTTTGGCCATTGTTTTCACATCAAGGATTAGAGGGGCTGTTTGCGTTTCGACTGGATAAAGAGACTCAAGATCTGTTGGTTTTGGCCGAAGAGTTTGCTCTGTTTCAAATGGCGTTCAATCTGGTGTTGCTCGAAAAAAGAGTTCACGAGCTTGAAGTTCAAGATGCGTTAACCGGACTTTATAACCGAGCGTTTTATCTCAAGCGGTTGCCTGAGGAGATGGCTCGCTCGCGCCGCTCATTTCAGCCGCTCTCATTGATTAAAGTTGCGATGGATGATTTTCTTGAACTGGAAAGCAGCTTGGGCGAGCAGGCCCGCGATGAAATTTTTAAAAAAATTGGGGCTTCTATTTTGAGTTCTTCGCGCTCTCACGACCTCATTTGCCGAGTGGGTGAGAATGAAATTGGAATATTATTGCCCGCTGTAGACAAAACCGGAGCGATCTACCGCGCCGAAAGACTGCGCCGCCAGCTCGAGCGCGAGTCGCAGGTTCAGCAAGGTCTGAAGATTTCCGTCAGCATGGGCATCAGCGAATATCCAAGCCTCAGTCGCAATGCTGAGGAGCTCGACCGGGCGGCTTCAAAGGCAATGATGCACATTTATGACAAAGGCGGAAACCGCATTTGTATGTACAAACCTCCGGCAGATCACGTTCCAGAATTTGTGGTGACAACAGAGTGAGTATGGAGTTTTACCGCCAGACTTATGCTGAAATTGATTTGGATGCGTTTCAAAAGAACATTGAATCCATTCGCGCACGATTTGCAGATGCAGAGTTTTTTTGTCCAATGATCAAGGCGAATGGCTACGGTCACGGAGATCAAACTTTGAGTTTATTTTTGCAACATCTGGGTGTTCAAGCCGTCGGTGTCTGTTTGATCGAAGAAGCCCTGCTGTTGAAAGAAGCTGGTTTTAATAATAAAATTTTAATTTTTCGTGGTTTTGACGAAATGGGTGCGAAAGAGATCTTGGGCCAGGGATTTGTTCCCGTCATATCTTCTTTCGATCACATCGCTCACCTGCAAAAGTGGGCAAAGACTGAAGTTGAAGTGCATGTGAAATTCAACACCGGCATGAATCGTCTTGGCTTTGCGCCGTCTGAGGCGACAAATGTTGTGGCCAAGCTTGCCGCGTCTCCGAAATTGAAGGTTGAAGGTCTGCTCACGCACCTTCTCAATGGCGACGATGGCATTGAAGACGAAGGCGAAACGGCACGGCAGCTCTTTCAATTTAATGAAATATCTAAGGTTTTTTCAACTTTTAAGCCTAAACATCATGTTTATAACAGCGGCGGCTGTCTGGCAAAAGAGTGGGCCCGACAGCTAAAGTTAAAACATAAGCACTTTGACAATCGCTGGGGAATTCGCCCGGGCCTAATGATTTATGGTTATAAACCCGTGGGGATGGGAACTGATTGGGACCTGCACCCGGTGATGAATTTAAAATCGACGGTGAGCCACATTCGTCAAGTCTCAAAGGGTGAAGGTGTGTCTTACGGCGCCAGTTGGCGAGCGTCACGGGATTCACAGATTGGCATCGTTCCGATTGGTTACGCTGATGGCTATCACCGAATGTTGTCAAATCGAGCCTCTGTTTTAGTCCTTGGCGAACGAGTTCCGGTGGTTGGTCGAATCTGTATGGATTTTATGATGATCGATTTGACAGACACTTTGAAATCAAAAACGTTGCAAACGCATCAAGATCGAGAAGTGACACTTTTTGGTTTCGATCGAGAGCGAAACTTCTTGTCGGTGGATGAAATCGCACACCATTCACAAACGATTTCGTGGGAAGTATTGACTCAAGTTGGAGTGCGAGTTCCGCGGAGATACCTCGGCGGGAAAAGTTTTTTTAACGAGGTGGTTGGCACTCGCGGAAGGGATCTGACATGAGCCGGGTGGTTCTTGCAATCAGTGACGGCATCGATGGCATTGCTCGCAAGTTTCGAAACTTCGTGACCGAAGTGGGCAGTGTTTGTTTGTTTTTTTTCAGTGGTGTGCGTTTGATTTTTGCTCCCCCCAGTCGATTTTCTGAAATCGTGAAACACATGGAGTTCATCGGCAACCAGAGTTTGGGAATCATTATTCTCACCAGTCTGTTCACCGGCCTTGCACTCAGCTTTCAGATTTTTTTGGGATTTAAATTGGTGAACATGACCAATTTGGTGGGGCCGACAGTTGCACTCGGGATCAGTCGCGAATTGGGTCCCGTTTTGACGGGGCTCATCGTGGCTGCGCGAGCCGGTGGTGCTATGGCAGCACGTCTAGGTACGATGCGGGTCAACGAACAGATCGACGCGCTCGATGTGATGGGTGTGAATACAACCCAGTATTTGATTTCCCCACGCATTGTCGCGGCCACCATTTGTATGCCGCTATTGACAGCCGTTTTTGATTTTGTCGCCATCATGGGAAGTTATTTTCTTTGTGTGTACCTTGTAGACCTAGATTCAGCCATCTTTTGGCAACGAATCCGTGACACCATCGAAGTGAAACATCTCAACGAA